>JBJYXQ010000225.1:13366-24351 GCA_046260035.1 Anaerolineae bacterium | reverse complement strand
GCGCAGGAGCGCGAGATCGGTGAGTTGATCGCCGAAGTGATGGACAAAGTTGGCAAGGACGGCGTCATCACCGTGGAAGAATCCAAGGGCCTCGAGTTTGAGACCGAGTACGTCGAAGGTATGCAGTTTGACCGCGGTTACATCAGCCCCTATTTCATCACCAACCCAGACAGCATGGAAGCCATCATCGAGGATGCCTACATCCTCATTCACGACAAGAAAATCTCCGCTGCGCAAGACCTGGTTCCCATTTTGGAGAAGCTGGTGCAGAAAGGCGCCCGCAACCTCGTTATTATTGCGGAAGACATTGATGGCGAGGCACTGGCGACCCTGGTGGTCAACAAACTGCGTGGCCTGCTGACCGCTTTGGCGATCAAGGCCCCCGGCTTCGGTGACCGCCGCAAGGCCATGCTGCAAGACATCGCCACCCTCACCGGTGGGCACGTCATCACCGAGGAAGAAGGCCGCAAGCTCGACAGCGCTACCCTCGCTGACCTGGGCCGCGCCGACAAAGTCATCTCCACCAAGGATGATACAACTATCGTCAGCGGGCAGGGCGAAGACGCGCAGATCCAGGGCCGCATCGAGCAGATCAAGAACGAGATGGATCACTCCACCTCCGATTACGACCGCGAAAAGCTGCAAGAGCGCCTGGCGAAGTTGGCCGGTGGCGTTGCCATCATCCGCGTGGGTGCGGCAACCGAGACCGAGCTGAAGGAAAAGAAGCACCGCGTCGAGGATGCGCTGAGCGCGACCCGCGCTGCCGTCGAAGAGGGTATCGTCCCTGGCGGTGGTGTAGCATTGCTGAACGCGTTGAAAGTTCTGAAGGACCTCAAGATGGGCTATCCCGATGAGCAGACCGGTGTGACCATCCTCAAGAAGGCGCTGGAAATGCCCGTTCGCAAGATTTCGGAGAACGCCGGTGAAGATGGTGCCGTGATCCTGGCCGAGGTCCGCCGCAAGCAGGCTTCGAAGAAGAATACTCACATCGGTTACGACGTGATGACTGGCGAGTATCTCGATATGCTCGAAGCTGGCATTATCGATCCCGCCAAGGTGACCAAGGGCGCGCTGCTCAACGCCGCCTCCGTCGCCGCGATGGTGCTCAGCACCGAAGCGCTCATCACCGACATCCCCGAACCCGAACCACCCGCGCCCGCAGGCGCGCCAGGTGGCGGTATGGGCGGGATGTACTAAACCGCTAAATAGATTCACAAAATCAAGGGGGCGCGAAGTTCGCGCCCCCTTTTTGTTATGGTACTTACGTTTTGTGATACTCTGCGGCAGTCGTCTAAGAACAGGCGCTAACCCCCTTAGCCGTCAACGTCCAGAAGCGCAAACCGATGCCAGGGCGCGCGCCACACGCCTGCGCCAGCGAACAACCACTGCATCCCTCCGCGCACGCTTCCGGCACAGCCAAGTAGCCGCCGTCCACCAACTGCGCAAGCATCTGCTCAACTAGCGGCACGGGGACGTCCAGAGCCTCCGCCAGCTCTTGTGGCGTGCGGTAGGCGTCGTCGCGGATCAGGGCCAGCAACGCCTTGAGCATATCAGCCCCCCATCAGCAGCGTGCCAGCCTGGTAGACAAGGATGCCTGCCCCCAACGAGATGACGAGCATCAGCCCCAGGCTGAGCAGCGTCCACGCCCAGGAGCGCGTCTCCTGTTTCACCGCGGCCACCGTCGCCACACAGGGGATGAAGAGCATCTGCACGATCAGGAAGCCCAGCGCGGCCGGTGGCGTGATCAACGATGGCAGCACAATTTCGAAGTTGCCGTAGAGCACGCCAAGCGTGGCAATGGTGTTCTCCTTCGCCACGAAACTGGTCAACAGCGCCACGATCAACGTCCAGGGCAAGCCCATTACTGTACCAAGCGGTGCAAGGCTTTTCCCGATCCATGCCAGATAGCTCTGCGTCACGTCACCGCTGGCGGGGAAATATGAGAGCAGCCACACCACCACGGATGCAGCCAGAATCACCGTTCCAGCCTTCTGCAAGAAGGCAACGACGTTCTGCCAGACGTACAGGCCAATCGTACGCGCGTTGGGCAGGTGATAGAGGGGTAATTCCATGATGAACATCGCCTGTTCCCCCTTGAACACCAACCGGTGGAAGACGATGCCGAGAACAGCGAGCACGGCCAAGTTGACCGCAACCAGCCCCCAGGCCACCCATACCGCTGCCTCGCCAAAGAAAATCGGAGCAAGTACAGCAACCACGGCCATCCGCGCAGTACAGGGGATCAGCGGGGCCAGCAGAATAGTGAGCCAGCGCCCGCGCTTCGTTTCGATGATGCGCGTGCCCAGAATCGCCGGCACATTGCAGCCGAAACCCAGCAGTAGCGGCAGGAAGCTCTTGCCGTGCAATCCCATCGCGTGCATGAAACGGTCAGTGATGTAGGCCGCGCGAGCCATATAGCCGGTGTCTTCGAGAAAGCCCAACACGGCAAAGAAAATCACCAGGATCGGCAAGAACGTCACCACCATTCCCGCACCACCGATCAGGCCATCCGCGAGCAGGTCAACCATCCAATGCGGGAGTGCGCCCTGCAGTGCGTCGTGGAGCGCCTCCGCGCCCTGCCGGATCAATGTATCCAGCCAGCCTTGTAATGGCGAACCGATGGCGTACGTCAGCCAGAAGACGATTGCCAGCACGCCCAGCAGCGCCAATGTTCCCCACAAGGGATGCGTCAGCACCCGATCCAACCGCGCGGTCAACCCCATCGGGCCAACCTTCGGGCGCACGACCGCGGCGCGAATCATCCGGCTGATCCAGGCATAGCGCGCCCCGGCGATGTCGAGGATCGCATCCTCGTGATGGAGCAGCGTATCGTGAACGCGCGCCCACACATCCTCAGGGAGTGCAGCTTGCATCAAAGTCACAATTTCATCGTCACCTTCCAGCAGTTTCAACGCAATCCAATCCGCCGGGTAGAGTTTCGGAACGTAAGCAGCAACCCACGTGATGAGTTGTTCCAGCACCGTCTCGTGTGCTGGCAGAATCACCGGGCGGTGCGGGTTGTAGGGATAGGCACCATCAAACACTGCGATTACGGCATCTAATAGCGCTTCAAAGCCCCGCCCCTTCGTCGCCGACATCGGCACCACGGGAATCCCAAGCGCAGCTTCCAACACACGCGGCTCCACCTGGATGCCCTCCTGCGCAGCCACATCCATCATATTCAGGACCAATACCACCGGTGCGGGCAGCAGCAACAATTCGGCCAGCAGATATAGGCTACGCTCCGGGATTGCCACATCGACGACGGCGACCACGACGTCGGGGCGTTCGTGGAGAATGTAATCGCGCGCTACCCGCTCCTCCTCCGAATTGGCCGTCAGACTATAGGTTCCCGGCAGGTCCACAAAATCGAACTGTGTTTCGCCACGTGCACAACCGCCGGTTTTCTGCTCCACAGTTTTTCCAGGCCAGTTGCCGACATGCTGATTCATTCCGGTCAGCCCATTGAAAATCGTGGACTTCCCCACGTTCGGTTGCCCGGCCAGTGCCACCCGGATGGTCGCACATTCAACGGTGTGTGAGGCTTGTTCAGTTACCGCTATCCGCTGCATCCGCGTCCTCCTGCATATACACCATAACGTGGCTGGCTTCGCCGCGTCCTAACGCCACTTGCGTTCCCCGCACGGCAACGATCAACGGACCGATGCCATGATTGCGTGTGACGGTTACCGGCGCACCCGGTGTGAACCCAAGTGCCGCCAACCGTGAAACAAAGCGATGTCCCCCCCGCAGCCGGTGGATCAACCCTATTTGCCCTGGCTGCAACGATGTCAATGGAACCATAAAAATACCTCCGACGAAGAAGATGAATACGACTTACTGGAAGCAGATGACTTGTACATCAGGTGTATCTCCGATTATTCAAAAAATCTCTACCCAGATCACATTTGCGCTTTCTAATGGAATATTTACCCGCTGTTCTTCCATCTGGACGACGATCTCGTCGTTATCCTGCTCAATCACCGTTACCTGACTGCCTGGCAGCATTCCCCATTCCTGCACGTCGCGCAGAATATCGCCAGATTCCGGTGCAATGCGTGTTACCCGTCCCTGCGCGCCTGGGGTCACCTCGCTCAGGCAAATGTCGTTATACAGGCGTTCGCAAGGCGGGATCGGCTCACCATGGGGACAGCTAACCGGGTCACCTAACATCGTTGCCAGACGCTCCGTCACCGACTCTGGAGCCGCGTGTTCCAGCGCACCCGCGATCTCGTGAGCCTCAGCCCAAGGCACACTTAGCCTGTCTGTGAGGAAACGTTCCCACAGGCGATGCCGGCGCAACAAAGCCAGCGCCACCGTTTCACCTTGCTCGTTTAATGTGACGCCGCGATAGGGATAGTAGCGAATCCAACCTTGTTGTGATAATTTTTGGACCATCTCATGGATTGAAACCGGCGAGAACCCAAAATGTTCTCCCAATGCAGAAAGGGGCACAGGCGACTCAGGATCATCCCGCAAGCGATAAATCGCGCCCAGGTAATCCTCTACACGTTCTCTCACCACGATGTTGCTTTCCATAGGTTATCCCCTGTTGCAAAAATTATAAGGTGTACCTTATAAAATAATTGTAACACTGATATCAACAACGTCAAGCGCAATATAATTACTGAGTGGTTACATTTATCTTGCTCTTTCAGGTATCGGTGTTATCATAAAATTCAAGATTATGGAAACTGAAGACATACTCCAAACTTTGCCGAAGCGTCCGGCCCGTCACTGTCCGGTGTGTGGCGCGCGGGTGGCCGAAGAGGCAAAAGTCTGTCTGATGTGTGGCGCGACTTTGGAGGAAGAACCCGAAGTCGAAACGCCGCCACCGAGTGCTGCCGCCCCGCAGCGGATGAAAACCGTGCAGATTATCATTATGGCCGTCGTGGCCGTGGTTATCCTCGCAGGTTCAGTTATGCTGGGGTTGCGCCTTACCCAAGAACAAGTTAATGCGCCAGCCGAGCTCCCCACTTTTACCCCTACCCAAACGGGTGTGCCTACCTTCACCCCAACGGCCACACGGACAGCGACACCGACCCTCACCCCCACGCCGCAGTCAACAGCTACACCACAGCCGCCACAGACGTACAGCGTGCAATCAGGAGATACGCTAGGTGGCATTGCAGTGCAGTTCGATATCACTGTCGAGGAGCTTAAGGCCTTCAACAACCTGGATTCCGACGACATCGGCGCAGGACAAAGCCTGCTCATCCCACCGCCCACACCGACACCCGGGCCAACACCTACCCTCGATCCCGGTGAACCCACTCTGACGCCCGCACCCTATCTCGTATACACTGTGCGCACAGGAGACACCTTGTCGACCATCGCTGAAAATTATCCTAACGTGAGCGTCGATGACATTCGCCGGGCTAACAATATCCCAGAGGGCGCCGAAACTATCCGGACCGATCAGGTCCTTGTCATCCCACAGTACACGCCAACACCACAACCCGAGACTATCGCAGTCATCGGCGGCGGCACGCCTACACCAGTAATGGCATATTCTGCCCCGGAAATGCTTTATCCACCGGATAACGCCACATTCACCGGGCCAGATGCCGCCATCACCCTGCAGTGGGCTTCCACCGGCCTTCTCACCGAGAAGGAATTCTATAAGCTCGAATTTATCATCCCTACGGCGGAAGGGAAAACCACGATCAACGTCTACCAACGTTCAACTGCTTGGCGGGTTCCAGAAGATCTCTTCCCCACGGCCGACATCGAGGATCGTGACTGCGCATGGCGTGTCAGTGTCGTGCGCCAGGTCACCAGCGGGAGTGACCCCACCTACAAAGTCATCGGCCTGACAGGTAGACGCCGCACGTTCATCTGGGATGTCGCTGCACCGTAAATGACTGATCGGGTCATAAAAGCTAGTTTAGTGTCTTATAGGCATAGAAAGTTTAGCAAAATACGATCGGATCAGTACAGATGCGCACGAAGATCTGTGATTATGACGAAGGGAGAAAACCATGCAGAGGACGAGCAAAGTAATCGCCGAGTTTTTCGCGCAAGGGTATCGTGTGTCGGGAACTTATATTGTCACAAGACGGCCCCTGGCCGACGAGATCTATGACCCGACGACCAACTACCTGCAACTGGAAGAGGCTTACCTCTCGCCCATTATGGATCCCGCCAAAATCAGTGCCTACTACACACTCACCCTCTTCGACAAATCCAATCTGGATTTCGTGCTGACAGTTGACAAGAAAGACGGACTGCGACGGGATCAAGCTTATCATCTGGGAACATACCAGTTATCGATCTGTCTCACAGTCCCATTTTTTGAGATCACCGGCCAATTACATCTAGTCAACAGGAACTTCAATCCGCGAATCTATCTTAGCTCGGATGCCGGGATTTTCATCACCCTGTTAGATGTAACCGCACGTTCCACTTTCAATCCCGATGTTAGCTATCAAGGTGGCGTAGCACTCATCAACCGCGCGCACATCAGTTTCTTCGGCGAAACCGCCGGTTAGTCACGAGGAGGCAAATGATGTCCCGAGTCCTGATCATTGATGACAACTATGATATGCTCAGTATGCTCAAGATGATCCTGGAAAAACAGGGAAAACACGAAGTCATCGCCTGTACCAGTGGACAAGAAGGTTTGGAGGCAGCTTTCAAGGAGCTGCCTGAGGCGGCTCTTGTCGACGTGATGATGCCGGGCATGAGTGGCTACGATGTGGTGAAACAGCTCCGCGCCGATCCCCGCACTGAACGAATGAGCATTATCATCCTCACAGCGCGCGGACAGTCTGTCGACCGTGAGGCAGCGCTGGCGGCCGGTGCGGACGATCACATGACCAAGCCCGCCAACGTTGAAGAGTTGCTCAAACGTATCGACGAACTTCTGAACCGGGACAAGGGAAAGGCACAAGGCATCAATACTATGACATTGCCGGTCTTCAGTGTGAAGGGAGGGGTAGGCGTCACCACCCTCGCCATCAATTTGGCAAACGTACTTCAGCAAATCGCCCCCACTGTGTTGTTAGACCTAGCGCCAACCATTGGACAATGTTCGTTTTTCTTAGGCATGCGGCCGGAGAAACACTGGGGACATTACCTGGAGAACCCTGAAACTCCGATTGCCTCTTTGATCCAAAAGCACCCCACCGGCCTACAAGCCCTCCTTGCACCACCACTTCCAGGGCAATATGGCTGGCCAAACGCGGATGTGGTTACTGACATCCTCACACAACTCACGGAAACGGCGCGCTTCGTGATCGTCGACATGCCGTCGCTGCTCAATCCAACGGCGCAAGCCGTGCTAGCCCAGGCGCATCGCATCCTCTTCATCAGCGGCGACGACGCCCTAGGCATTCAAGTCGCACGCGCCACCTTGCAAGCTCTCCAGGAGTGGAAGGAACGTCTCATGGTTATCCGCAATACCGCCGCACCAGGGCCGCGTCCTCCTGCGGAAGCTGTCCAAAAAGCACTGCGCATCCCATTGGCGGTTGATATCGCCTATGACCCGGCACAAGTTACCGTGGCTGCCAAAGGATTGCCCTTGGCAGCGGTGCAGCCCAAAACGCCCCTGGTTTTGGGCGTAAAGCGCATCGCGCAGTTATTGCTAACGCGGTAATCAGATCCTCTCACCCCATAAAAAACGCGAGGCTGAGCACCTCGCGTTTTATTTTTTGATACCTGGATCAGAAAGGCAGTACCACGCGCCCCAACATCACCAGAAAGAGCATCCCAATCACAGCGACATCCAAAAACATCATCACCGCAAGGAAGAAAATCTGCCAGGGCAACAACCCAAACATGTAGCGCGAGCGCGTCTGCTTGGCCGATGGTTCAGGTGGAAGCTCTTCCGCAGCAACCTGGCTGCGCAGATCAGCCATCATATCATCGTCTTCAAATGTAATGACCGGGGGCTGTGTCACAGCAGCCTGGGCTTGTGGCGCGGCGGCCTGAGGTTCCACCGGACGCATCTGGGGCATCGCGTCGGCTAAGAGTTGATCATCATCCTCATCCTCCGGATCGGATACCAGACCCGCCAACCAATCAGGCATATCGTTACTCATCTGCCGGCCTCCTTGAGAACAGTCACGCCGTCCTTAATCAGATAGTCGGATGTTCTACTGCTTGTACTGGGTCAGGGCTATGCTACAATCACTGACCCGAAACACAGGAATCAATGCTCATGAACCTATCCAGAAATTCGCCGTTGACACGCTAGAAACGCTCGCAAGTACAATTTTCGGATAGACTCTATGCCAGTAGAATACTGCAGAAGGAGACAATGTCAACTTGACCGCCCGATTACCCCGTGAATTTTATGCTCGCGATACGCTCACCGTCGCCCAAGACCTGCTTGGCAAACGTTTGGTACGGCTGGATGAAGGCACACGGCTTGCCGGACGCATCACCGAGGTCGAAGCCTACATCGGTGAAGACGACCGCGCCAGTCACGCCAGCCCTGGTCCCACCGCACGTAACGCGCCGATGTACGGTCCGTCCGGCTATACCTACGTCTACCTGATCTACGGCGTTCACCATTGCCTCAACGTCGTCACCGAACGCGAAGGGTTCCCGGCAGCGATCCTCATCCGCGCCATAGAACCCTTGGAAGGTTTGCCAGTCATGCAACAGCGACGTGGCATGCAAAGTCCCTCCCCGGCTCTCACTTGTGGCCCAGGTCGGATCTGCCAGGCTCTGGGCATTGACCGCAGCCTCAATCACCGTGACCTTTGTACTCCGGATGCGCTGCTGTGGATCGAAGACGCCTCACCTATCCCCGAAACGCAAATCGCGCGTAGTCCGCGCATCGGCGTGCGCGGTGATCCACAGGCCATCGAAGCGCGCTGGCGCTACTACCTACGCGGCAGTGCCTGGCTCAGTGCTTCGCGGAGTTTCAACCGCCGTTGGGGAACAGCATAGACTACAAAAGTCTCAGCGCGAGACTTTTTTGTAGTCTGTCTTTATTTCAAACGCGCCGTGCTTAAGCGAATTTCTGCGCCAGAACCTCTTCCACTGTCGGACGCCCGATCACCTGCAATTCATAGCGCACGCGCTCCATTGGATGGTCAATCTTGAGGAGACGTGTCAGATCGATCGGTGTACCGACGACGACCAAATCACACGGTGTGTTGTTGATCGTCACCTCGAGGTCGCGCATCTGTTCGTGCCCGTACCCCATCGCCGGCAGGATGGCTCCGGTGTTCGGGTATTTCTGATATGTGGCGACAATTGACTCAACCGCGTAGGGCCGCGGATCGATGATCTCCGCCGCGCCGAAACGCTGTGCCGCTACGTAACCCGCACCGTAGGCCATCTCTCCGTGCGTCAGCGTGGGGCCATCTTCCACTACCAGCACGCGCTTGCCGCGAATCGCCTCCGGGTTTTCGACGAACAACGGCGAGGCCGCCTCAACGATGATTGCGTCAGGATTGACCGCACTCGCGTGCTGCCGCACGCTCCGAACATTTGCGTAGTCTGCCGTGTCGATCTTATTCAGCAAAATCACATCGGCGGCGCGCAGGTTTGTTTCGCCGGGATAATAGGCGATTTCATGTCCAGGGCGGTGCGGGTCCGCCACTGTGATCCACAGATCGGGCTTGAAAAAGGGAATATCATTGTTACCTCCATCCCAAACCACCACATCTGCCTCTTTCTCCGCCTCGCGGAGAATAGCCTCATAATCCACCCCGGCATACACAATCACCCCGCGATCGATATGCGGCTCATACTCTTCGCGCTCCTCAATCGTGCAGTCTTGAGCATCCAAATCCGCGTACGTGGCAAATCGCTGCACCGCTTGCTTGACCAAATCCCCATAAGGCATAGGGTGGCGTACGACAACAACTTTCTTCCCCATCTTCAGGAGGATGTCGCACACGTGGCGTGTCGTCTGAGATTTGCCGCAGCCAGTACGCACGGCGCAGACAGCCACCACCGGCTTGGAACTTGGCAACATCGTGTTCTTGCCGCCCAACAACAGAAAATCGGCACCCAGCGCGTTGACCAACGAAGCTTTATGCATCACGTATTCGTGCCGCACATCGGAATACGCAAAGACGACCTGATCGACCTTATGCTGATCAATAAGCATCGCCAAATCAGCCTCAGGATAGATTGGGATACCCTCAGGGTACAGACTCCCGGCCAATTCGGCAGGATACCGGCGGCCATCGATATTCGGAATCTGCGTCGCGGTGAAAGCCACCACCGTGTACTTAACGTTATCGCGGAAATACGTGTTGAAATTGTGGAAGTCACGCCCGGCGGCGCCCATAATCACCACTCGAATCGTTTCCATATCCAGAAACTCCTTTCAAAGATTGCGTTACGAATGCATCTGTGACGAAACTCGCACTCCTCCTAATCTACCGCACCCCACGCCAGGCAACAAGTGAAATTCGAGAAAAAAGGGGCGCAATTCCTCATATCGGAATTGCGCCCCTATGATAATGCCTAAAACATTTGAGCAGGATCAGGATTGTTCCTTGACAGATGCCTTGAGAACGCGTGTAATCTCGTTCTGCATCGGGACCAGTGCCCCCAACACGCCATTGACGAAGCGCGGCGCACTATCGGACCCATATCTTTTGGCTAACTCCACTGCCTCGTTGATCGCCACTTTGACGGGGACTTCCCCAAGCGTGAACTCATAGAGCGCCATACGCAGCAGGTTGCGGTCGATGATCGCCACCTGGTCTAGTGGCCACTCCGGCGCGTGGGATTGAATATACTGATCCAATGAATCACGGTAGCGCGACACCCCAACGACCAGCCGTCGTGCGTAGGTTTCCACACGCGGCAGCGGTTCAGTGTCGGCGAAACGCTGCGTTAGCGCCTCGCCGATGGGATGCGCCACAAGATCAATCTCGTAAAGAACCTGGAGCGCTAACTGGCGAGCCAGGCGACGCTCACCTTTCATACGATCTACCTCTTCAACACGCAAAAATGCGCGTCAGTTTTCAAGAGCCTCAAGCTGTTTCTCTGACCTAGGATAAACCACATCCTCA
>JBJYXQ010000225.1:0-13266 GCA_046260035.1 Anaerolineae bacterium | reverse complement strand
TCAGTTTTCAAGAGCCTCAAGCTGTTTCTCTGACCTAGGATAAACCACATCCTCAATATGGACATTAACCGCAACAACGGGCATACCGATCATGTTCTGAATCGCGCGCGTGACCTCGTATTGCACGGCACGGCCCAGGCGCAACAGGCTGATCTCAGGGCCGGCGACAATGGACAGATCCACCGTAACTTTGCCGGCCTCGACATGGATGACGACCGATTTGCCCTGAAGTCCCAAAATGCGATCCACGTCTTTCTCAACGAGTTGTTCCACGCCAGGCACACTCAAAGCCGAGAACCTGGCAATCGTTTCTAGCACTTCGGGTTCTACCGTGACCATACCGGAAATGGCTCCTGTTTCCATGCCAACCTCCTACATACTCAAACCGCCATCAACCGGCAACACTGCACCGGTGATGTAAGCCGCCGCATCCGAAGCCAAAAACGCCACAACGTGTGCGACATCCTCAGCAACGCCAAATCGCCCCAGAGGGATCAACGACCGCATTTGCTCGCGCAGTTCCTCATCCAACGCCGCGGTCATATCAGTCGTGATAAGTCCCGGCGCCACCGCATTCACAGTGATGCCCCGCGCGGCAAACTCGCGGGCCATACTCTTGGTCAGGCCGATCATGCCAGCTTTCGCTGCCGAATAGTTCGCCTGCCCCACCTGTCCCATCAGTCCCGAAACTGAGCTGATGTTGATAATGCGTCCTGCGCGCTGGCGCATCATCGAGCGCACCGCAGCTTTGCTGGTGTTAAACACGCCCTTGAGGTTCACGCGCAACACTTCATCCCAATCCGCTTCTTGCATCCGCAGCAGAAGCGTGTCGCGGGTGATGCCAGCGTTGTTGACCAAGACATCGAGTCGCCCTAGCGCTTTTATCGCCGCTTTTACCAGAGCCGCTGCCTGATCGAAGTCGCCCACATCGGCGGGCAATGCGACAGCACTACGGCCCAACGTCTCGATCTCAGCCACGACCTGCGTCGCCGCCTCGGCGTTGCGAGCGTAGTTCACAGCGACGTCGGCGCCTTGCCGCGCCAGTTCAAGCGCAATCGCACGACCGATCCCGCGCGAACCGCCGGTAACGAGCGCTTTCTTGCCTTCTAAAGTCGCCATTGTCACAATTCCCTAAACCTCAACGTCCAGCGCGACACAAGGCGCCAACGCTTCCAATGCTTCTGCACGCGCATCGGGCAATGTCCGCCGTAGCATACCGGTGAGCACATCCTTCGGCCCAATTTCAACGAAATGGTCCACACCTTGCTCCGCCATCCACAATAAGCTCTCACGCCAGCGCACCGGTGAGGTGAGTTGGCGCAAAAGTGCCTGGCGAATCTCATCCGGCGCGGAGACCGGTGCGGCCGTCGCGTTCAACACGACGGGTACCTCCGGCGCGCGCAAAGGTACAGCAGCCAGAAGATCAGCAAACGCGGCCTGTGCTTCACGCATCAGGACGCTATGTGGTGCTACACTAACCGCCAGACGCCGTATCCGCCGCACACCGTGCTCCGCCGCAAGCGTCATCGCCGCGTCCAACGCCGGGAGTGCGCCAGAGATAACCACCTGTCCGGGACAATTGTCGTTAGCGATCACCAGTGGTTGCCCCGATGCAGCCATTGACGCTTCGCAGAGTGACTCCGCCGCTGCCAAGGTCGCGCCAAGGAGCACAGCCATACCGCCCGGCGCGCTTTCGCCCGCATGCGCCATCAACCGTCCACGCTCAGCGACGAGGTGCAAACCGGCGTCGAAATCCAACGCCCCGGCTGCCACTAACGCGCTAAATTCCCCTAGACTGTGTCCAGCAACAAAGACAGGTGACGGAAGCATCGCTTTAGCCGCCTGCCACATCGCCAGCGAAATCGCAAATAACGCAGGCTGTGTGAATTCGGTCTGATTCAACTGTGTTTCTGGCCCTGCAAAACACAGTCCACTCAGTGAATAGCCTAAGGACGCATCCGCCCTATCACAAAACATCCGGGCCTCTGACGAGGCCCGGTACCAGGCTAAACCCATGCCTACATATTGCGAACCCTGTCCAGGGAAAAGGAAAGCAGCACTCATCCCAATGCTCCAGGGTAATCAGAGATCAGGTTAATCCTCCTTAACCTGCATAACCTTTTTGCCGCGGTAGGTGCCACAGTGCGGGCAGACTTGATAGGGTTGCACAAGTTCGCCACACTGGCAAGTCACCAACGTCGGCAACGTCGGCGAAGGATAGCTATTGGCGCGCCGGCGATCACGACGGCTGCGCGGGGTACGTCTTTTCGGTACTGCTGGCATTTTTCTAACTCCCTCTTCTCATTATAATATCGTCCTCTTTAAGGACGGACAAAGTAAAGCCTATTATACAAAAAAGAAGGCTTGTGTCAAACCGGGTTTGAGGAAAAAAACAAGGGGTTCCAGGTTACCGGTCCAACACACAAGACAATCACGTGCTTTCTTCTTTTACCTGTATCGCTTGCTCACGGTCGACCTCAAGCTTTTGCAACCCATTATCGACGATGTGCAAGAGGCGGTTCAACTCAGCCTGCAACTGGCTCAACGCATTAAACACGTATTCGTCGGCATCGGAGCGTAGGACAACAGCGTCACGCTTGGCGCGTTTGGCAATGACTTCGGCTTGCTGTCGCGCATCCTGGACCAGGCGATGTTCCGCCACAAGCTGCTCCGCTTTCGTCCGCGCTGCGGCGAGGATTTGTTGTGCCTCCTGACGCGCAGCGTCAAGCAGTATATCTCGCTCCGCGACAACCTCACGGGCCTGCAAAACCTCGTCGGGTACGGCTGCACGCAACTGCGTCAGATGCGTGCGGATTTCATCCTCATTGACCGCACGCACCCCAAACAACTTGGGGGATTCTTCCAGGATATAGCGTTCCAGTCGTTCGATCAGAAATTCGACGTCCATCGATACCTCCTGAGTCCCTAAATCGCGTGTTACAATGAGAGGTTGGGGATCTCATCCCCATTTGCGCGGCGTTCTTCACGCTTGCGCAGTAACATTTCCTGCACCACAGGATGAACCATTTGTGAAATATCACCACCAGCCATAAACACCTCTTTAACAAGGCTGGCGCTGAGGAAAGCGTACTCGTAGCGCGTCATCAGACAAATCGTATCGACCTCAGACCAAAGTTGTTGGTTGGTGAGCGCCATCTGGTACTCCATCTCGAAATCGGAGATGACGCGCAAACCGCGTACCAACACCTGCGCTCCCATAGAACGCGCCAGGTTCACCGTCAATCCAGTGTACGCACAAACGGTCACATTCTCAAGCTCGGCTAACGCCGTCTTGAGCATAGTCACCCGTTCCGGGGCAGAAAAACACAATGGTTTCTTTGGATTTTCGTACACGGCGACGATCAGTTGATCAAAGATTTTAGCCGCGCGTTGCGCAATGTCCATGTGGCCGAAATGTACCGGATCAAAGGAGCCAGGATAGAGAGCTATTTTTTGCGTCAACTCAAATCTCCCCCATCGTGCCAAAACTCGGCCACGCGCTCCGCCAGGGATTGGTTTTCCGGCTGACTTAGATCAGGATCGGCCTGAAGCAGAACCTCAGCGACCGCTCGCACTTCATGCAACAAACGCGTGTCAGCCAACGCTACCATCTGCAGTTCGGGAAAACCGCTTTGCTGCGTGCCCAAGAACTCGCCGGGACCGCGCATCTCCAAGTCTTTTTGCGCTAGCACAAAGCCGTCGGTGGTGGCCTCTACAGCCTTGAGGCGTTCACCAGCCTCTTCCGAAGCGCTGTCGGCCAACAATAAGCAATAGGATTGGTGTGCACCGCGCCCCACACGTCCCCGGAACTGGTGCAACTGCGCCAGGCCAAAGCGTTCCGCCCCGTCGATAAGCATCACCGTGGCATTCGGCACATCAATCCCCACTTCGACCACCGACGTGGCAACCAGCACATCGAGTTCAGCGTGTGCGAACTGTCCCATCACGGCTTCTTTTTCGGCGGGACGAAGTCGCCCGTGCAACAGGCCAATCCGCAGATCAGGTAACACCTCTTTCCGCAAGCGGTCGTACTCGGCGACGGCAGCTTTAGCATCGACCTTTTCCGATTCTTCCACCAATGGATAGATGATGAAAGCCTGTCGGCCCTGCTGTACCTGGGAACGAATAAACGCGTAAGCACGCTCGCGCTCGCGTGGGTACAATACCCGCGTCTCGACGGGCTGGCGGCCCGGTGGCATCTCATCCAACACGGAGACATCGAGATGCCCCCAAACGGTCAACTCTAGCGAGCGCGGAATGGGCGTTGCCGTCATCATCAGCAGATGGGGATTGTAGCCCTTCTGCCGCAGCGCGCCCCGTTGTTCAACACCAAAGCGGTGCTGCTCGTCCACTACGACAAATGCGAGGTCTTTAAATTCTACTGTCTCCTGAATCAGCGCGTGTGTCCCCACCACAACCTGCAGAGAACCGTCCGCCAACCCGGCGTAGATTGCTTCACGCTCCTCACCAGTCGTGCTGCCGGTCAGCAAGCCAAAGGTTGGACGTGGTTCGGGGAAAACCGCGAACAGATTGGCAAGAGTCTTGTAATGCTGTTCGGCGAGAATTTCCGTGGGAGCCATCAACGCGGCTTGCGCGCCATTCGCCGCCGTCACCGCCATCGCCAACCCGGCGACCACCGTCTTGCCCGAGCCAACGTCACCCTGTAACAAACGATTCATCGGTTGACCAGAGGCCAGATCGCGCAGAATCTCCTCCAAGGAGCGCTGTTGAGCCCCCGTAAGTGCGTAAGGTAAGCTGGCCTTCAATGCCTCCAGATAGGCCGTATCAACCTGAATCGTGCGCCCAGGCTGCGCCTTCCAGGCTAGCTTCTGGCGCAGCAGTCCCAATTGCAGGTAGAGTGTCTCCTCGAAGGCCAGGCGTCGCCGCGCAGCATCGAGATGTTCCTGATTGTCAGGGAGGTGAATACCCCACAAGGCGCGATCCAACGGGAGCAGGTCAAGCTCCGCTCGCAAGCCATTGGGCAAAGCATCGGGAACGCGCTTGGCCCACGCCGAAAGCGTGCGTTCCAGCGTCATCCGCATCCAGCGTTGCTGTAAGCCCTCTGTCAGCGCGTATATCGGCTGGATGCGCGCGTTCGTTAAATCCTTGCGGCCTACCTGTTCCCAGTTCGGGGAATTCATCGTCAGGCGGCCTAAATATTCATCTACCTTGCCACTGACCAGGATCTGCATCCCAGCGCGGATACGGCCTTCGAGATAGCTCTGGTTGAACCAGGTGACTTCTATGGTGCCGGTATTATCGGAAAGCACGGCATGAAACAGGGATCTGCCTCCATGAGTCTTGCGTAAACCGGCATCCCACACCGTAGCCAAGAGGCTCACGCGCTCGCCGTAGACCAGGTGATTGATCGTCTTGAGCGTAGAGTAGTCTTCATAGCGCCGGGGATAGGAGTACAAAAGATCGCGCACAGTGTTGATACCGAGCTTCCTCAACAGTTCGCCACGCTTTTTCCCAATACCGGCCAACATCTCCACCGGGGCTTCGAGGCCCCGCCCAGAAGCGCTGCGCGGCTGGCGGCGAGATGAAGGCTGCTCCTGCGTCGCCGCAGCAGACTGCATTGCCGCAGACGGCATCTCCGCCACAGATGGCGCTGTCTGTGATGGCGCTTCTGGCTGGGAATCTTCATCTGTGGGCGGCGTGCGTAAAGCTAAACGCAAAGCCTGCATCGCTTCGTGGCGAGCCTCGATCTCGAGGCTACTATAGGCCCGCAAGCGGGTAGCAATATCCTCCACCCAGGGACGAGCCGATTCACCAAACGCACCAACCGCCTGTTTGACCCAGGTGTCGGCGTAGCGTGCTAATCCACCAGCGACGGCTTTGTCCTGATAAGTGTAATCTTTTTCCTCCAAATTGAGGATTTTCTCCAAAATCTCTAATGGCTTAACCATTCATACTCCTAGAAAATAATCGGGTAATCGTTAGTCCCGTCGTTGTTAGTCTCATAGCCGTCAGTCAGTCACCTCGAGCATCAAAGGTCGCCAGCGCGCACCAGTGCCACCCCCACAGCCCCTGGACCGACGTGTGCGCCAAAGATGGGGCCAACCTCAACTACCAATGGCGAATTGCCCGGTGCATAAGGCGCCAACGCCTCGCCAAGTTGCGTTACGACGGCGGGGTCAGCATGGGCATGTAACACCGCCAACTTCTGCAGCGGCGCCATCGCCATCACCAAATCCAACATGTGCTGAAGCGCACGTTGGTGCGTACGTACTCGGCCAATCAACTGGGCTTCGCCAGCAGCAAACACAATCATTGGCTTGATCTGCAAGAGAGAGACCAATTTGGCAGCGGCCCAACTCACACGACCACTGCGGCGCAGATATTCCGGCGAATCCAACATACCGAGCACACTGCTGCGGGTGCACGCATACGTGATCAATGCTTTAACCTCAGCAAGGGAAGCGCCATGAGCCACAGCCTCAGCCACCAATAGCACCACCCAGCCAATCCCCATGGACACTTGCCCCGTGTCAAAAACATGTACAGACGCGCCCGTTAGTTGCTGCGCAGCGAGCAACGCATGATTATACAGGCTGCTCACATTCGACGAGGCGAAAAGGCCAATAATGTCACGGGCCCCCTCTGCGACCAACGCCTGGTAAACCTGCAAGAATTCTGCCGGGGCCGGGGCCGCCGTCTTGGGCATGACATTCGATTCCAACAGCTCACGGTAAAACCATCCGTAATCGGCAGAAACACCAATCAGATGACTGGCCTGCCCCATCGTCAAATGAATCGGGATAACCTTGATATTGAACTGCTGAACGAGATGTGGGGGAATATCCGCCACACCATCGGTGACGATGCGAATATGACCATCCATGCCTACTTAACGCCATACCCCCTCGTAAATGACCATACCCACGCCTTCCGGGCCGATATGCGAGGCCAGGATCGGGTCATAGGTGATAATAGGGAAGTCATGGTTCGGCATAATTTGTTCAAGCCGGGTCTTGAGCAGTAAAGACTCCTCCGTCGGCTGTGCGTCACTCTGGAAGATAACCAGTTGGTTGATCCGCGAAAATTCGGAGGCAAACTCCACCAGCTTGTCGAGCGCCCGCTCTGGTTTGCGGCTTTTCTCCTGTGGGATGATGTCGCCATCCTCAATTACGAGGAAGGGGTGAATCTTAAGCATTGCCCCCAGGAGCGCCTGCATGGCGCTGAGTTTACCGCTGTTGTAGATATAATCCAGTGTGTGTGTGATCATCACCACATAGATGCGGGGAATCATACCCCGGATACGCTTGACCACATCCGATAATGGTAAATCACCTTGCTGAAGCAATTCCCCAGCCCTTTCTACCAACAACCCCAAGCCGACAGACATCGTCTGTGAATCCAACACGGTGATATCGCACCGGCCCATAAAGTCACGGGCCGCGATGCGCGCGTTACGCATGACAGGACTCAAATGACTTGAAGAGAGAATCAAGAGCATACGGTTGGTGCGATAGAGTGTGCGCTCAAAAACAGCACGGAAATCGTCAGGGGACGGCCCAACGATCTCCACAGGGCTACGCGACTGCTCAAGCTCGGTCAACAAGTCGATATGTCCCTCTGTTTGTTGGTCATACATAAAGTGACGGCCATTCGCCTGCGCGACAACGGGCAATGCAATGACGCCCAATTCGCGCAAACGCGCCGCTGAGAGATAAGCCGTCCCATCGGTGATCAATTGAATGTGATGATTGCTGCTCACACTTTCTCCTTAATTGATAAATTCCAGAATAATGATTTCACTATCCCTAGTGACATTTGATTTGTAATCTTCGCAAGGATCCACTCACTCAATCGAGATAATATAAGGATAATGCGGTTGCCCGCCTTCGACAACTTCGAACTCCAGTTCGGGGTAGGTTTCGATCAATCTTTCGGCCAGACCCTCTGCCTGGGAGGCCTCTACGCCTTCGCCGTAATACACTGTCACCAACTCACAGTCTTCGATCTCGGCCCCGGCTAAAAGCCAGTACACCGCCTCGTCGAAAGATTCTGTATCCACCACCAAGTCACCATCCAACAGCCCGATGGCATCGCCTTCGCGCACATTAACGCCGTTGAGTGCGACATCGCGGGTTGCCCACGTCACCTCGCCGGTAATCACCTCTTTAGCCGCGCGCAACATCGCTGCTACATTGCCATCCAGCGTTGCTTGTTGATCAAGCGCCAGCAACGCGGAGACGCCCTGGGGGATAGTACGCGTTGGCACCACCGCGACGTGCTTCTTGCTTACCTCAGCAGCCTGCTGGGCTGCCATCAGGATATTCTTGTTATTGGGGAGAATAATGACCTGATCAGACACTGACTCATCTATTGCTGCTAGAATCTGCGCGGTGCTCGGATTCATCGTCTGCCCACCCTCGACAATGCCGGTAGCGCCCAAACTGCGGAACACCTTTTCCAATCCATCACCGGCAGAGACCGCCACCACGCAGATATTGGGAGGCTCTTCAATCGACATCGCCGGAAACGGAATGCTAGGCGTGGGGATGTTTTCCCGCCCTGCCATAAACATCTCGTACTGTGCCTTCATGTCCTCTATAACGACATCACGCAAAGAGCCACATTTCGCGCCATAGCTTATGGGGATACCTGGGTCAAGGACATGCACATGCACCTTGACGGTCTGTGCATCTCCCACCACCAGAGCGGAATCCCCCATCGTCTCGATGGTGACGCGCATCCCGGCAACATCCAAAGCACTACCGGCGACGATAAACTGTACATCATAAGGATAATTGCTATCGAAATTTAAGGCCTCCGTCATATGATCATGAGGCTCATGGACTTGCATCGCAAGTGTCGCACCGCTAGTGGGGTGTTCGAGTTCTTCGACCGATAATCCCTTCATATAGCGCAGCATCCCTTCAAGGATCACAAACAATCCTTGTCCGCCTGAATCGACCACTCCAGCTTGACGCAATACTGGCAGGAGCTGTGGTGTGCGGGCAACAGCGGATTTCGCCCGTTGGACTATCCGCTCGAAAATACGCAGCAAATTCTCAGTTTCTGTCACCGCCAGTGCGGATTCCTCCGCCACCTCGCGCATAACAGTCAGAATCGTACCCTCCACAGGCTTAACGACGCCCTTGTAAGCAGTATCTCTCGCTTCATTCAACGTAATAGGTATGTCCGCTGCGCACATATGGGCTTTTGAATCCAGACCGCGCGCAAATCCACGCAAGATCTGGGAGAGAATCACCCCGGAGTTGCCACGTGCGCCCATCAAGGCACCATGGGCTACCTTGCCAGCGAGACGCCCTATGTTCTCTTCTTGCACATCGGCGACTTCGTTCCAGGCCGATGTCATCGTCAACACCATATTCGTGCCAGTGTCACCATCCGGCACCGGAAATACATTGAGCGCGTTGATCTCTGCCTGGTGTTGTCGTAGCCAGGACAATGCGGCCGACATCATAAACTTTAGATCATGCCCATCGAGCGTATATATAATCTCACCGCCCACACCTTCACCCACGCTAAGCCCCCTAATCTATATCGCTGACGCGCAAAGCCTGGATATGTACGTTCACTTTGGCGACTGGCAATTCGAGAATCTTTTCAATCTGGTATTTCACCACATGCTTGATACTCTCAGCCACGCTCGATACCCGCGTACCATATTCTACTACCACATACAAATCCACGACAACCTTCCCATCCCGCATCTGTACTTCAACCCCGCGTTTTCTGTCGGTGGATAGGATATCGGCCAAACCAGTAGCAAAGTTTTTGGGCACCGTCCCCACAACCCCGTAACACGTCTGTACCGCCTCACTGACAACCGATGCAATAGCGGCCGGAGAAACCTCTATTCTCCCCCGAGGCTGCACTTTTTCACTCATAAAACCCTCCTCCCAGTTGCATCTTTTCCTCTTTGTGGTATGATACCCTTCGTCATCGAGACAGAAGAGGTGAAAAATGGCAAAATGTGAAATCTGCGGTAAAGTCCCAATGTTTGGGCACAATGTCAGTCACTCGAACCGGGCGACCAATCGGCAGTTCCGCCCAAACATCCAGCGCAAGCGGGTGTTGATTGATGGCGCATGGCGGCGCATCCACATTTGCACTCGCTGTTTGCGCACATTGTCCCGTGGTGATAAATAACGTACATTGCACTGAAATTCAAGCGACAGCCCCGTTGACCAATCGGAAACGGGGCTGTCGCGTTCCATGCGCTAAACAACGCCGCGCGCAGCGCTACCAAGGCCACCCGTAACGCTAACAGGGCCGGGCGCGGGGCTGATGCTCCCACGCAGGGCGGCTATAGCCTTCGCAACTCCTTCAGGCGCGGCAAAGATCGCAGAACCCGCGACCAAATGATCGGCCCCGTGCTCCACCACCAAGGGCGCGGTCTCCACGTTAATGCCCCCATCCACTGATAACCATGCCTTGCTGCCGGCTGCATCGAGGATGTCCCGCACGGCGGCAATCTTGGGCAGCATCTCCGGCAGGAAGTCCTGTCCGCCAAATCCAGGATTCACCGTCATCACCAGGACCAAATCTACCATGCCCGCGATATAACGCAAAACCGATTCTGACGTTGCCGGATTCAAAGACACGCCGGCCTGCACCCCCAGCCCGCGGATCTGCTGCAAGACCTGATGCAAATGGATCGTCGCCTCTGGATGCACCGTCAGGATATCTGCCCCGGCTCGCGCGAAGGCCTCCACATAACGTTCCGGAGATTCTATCATCAGATGAACGTCGAGGTGCAGTTGCGTGACTTTGCGTAGTGCTGCCACCACTGGTGGGCCAATCGTCATATTCGGCACAAAATGGCCATCCATCACATCGACGTGGATGACATCCGCGCCGGCGGCCTCCGCCATCTCAATAGCCGCACCCAGATAGGCAAAATCAGCGGAAAGTATTGAAGGTGCGATGCGTACATATCCATCCATAACCCGGCTATGATACACCGGATACGCCAAAAGGCAACTACAGGGCAGGTTTCACCGACTTTTCCTATATTATTTCATGCGATAAAGCCTTCCATTAACAAAACGTTACAAAACAATTACCAAAAAGAAAATAGTATTGACACGCATTTCTCAGAATGGTATCATTGAAGTTAATTAGAGACTTTGCAAAGTTTCATATAAGCAGATAAAAGGAGGCTTATAATGTTTCGTGACAAGATTCAAAATAGCTATGAAGAACTCTCGCCACGTTTCCGCATCCTCGCGGATTTTATTCTCGAAAATACCCTGGACGTTGGTTTCCTGACAGCGACGGAACTGGCCCGCCGTGTTGGGGTTGATCCAGCGACCGTTGTACGCTTCTCGCAAGAACTTGGCTATTCTGGATATCGTGAGCTTTCGCGTGAGATCAAACGCTATATCAACCAGCAATTAGCGCTACGTTATCAAAAAGCTGCCACCGAAACCAATGGGCTGACTGCGCACGTGAGCACACTGATCGACGAATTGAGCGACCGCACTCTGGATATGAAAGCAGATGCGGAACAGATCGCAAATGCGGCTGAAACGATCCACACAGCCGAACGAGTTTTCGTTACCAGCGCAACAGAAGGATACGGCGTCGCCGTGCTGTGGAGCACTTACCTAAGCCTCCTAGGAATCGAAACCTATCCCATTCGCGCCGATTATGCACAAGCAGCGATCCTGCTGCACACGCTTGAGTCTGAAGACTTATTGATTGCAATTTCATTAGGACTAGGTCCAGGAACTGAAATCGGGCATCTGCTCAGTGCTGCCCAAGAGCATGGCGCGCACACGATGTCTATCACCACCAGCCCGACACTGCTGCCGGCACGCCAGGCCGACATCAACCTGGTCGCACCTTCCAAGACACCCGCAGGCTATCCTTCCTTCGATACATTGATGTCTATCCTTTCATTATTGTGGCAAGCGCTTATCAGCGAAGGCGCCGAAAAGAGTCACGACAACATCGCAACTGCGATGCACGCGCTTAATGACCTGGTTGAGCAAAGAGACAAAGTGCCGACCTACGATGTTGCAGCATTGCTGCGGCTCTGGGGACAAAAGTAGACGACTTCGTACACGAACAGAAAAAAGGGAGAGTGTAAAGACTCTCCCTTTTTGTTTTAGTTCTCCAACAAAGTTACGGCGCGGTGACCACCGGTTCAGGTTCCCAAAGCGGCAGAGCGTCAAAAGAACGGGGCCACGTCGCCGCATAAAAATCGATGTAATCTGCTAAGCCGCCCCGCCACAAGGCATCAACGTGCCCTCCTTCATGAACTTGATAGGTCACATCTGCCCCGTGCTCCACCAAAACATCGTAGAACTGCAGTGTAGAAGCCCTAGCCCAGTCCAAACTCCCGGCATCCAAATAGATACGCATACCCGTAACCCCTTGCTTTGCCAGCAGAAAGGGATCGTACTGTGGCATAGGGCGGTTCAAAGCCAGCGCCGGACTATGCCCGCCCATAATGCCGAAGAGATCCTGATGGCGCAGTGCAATCTCTATGGACCACACGCCGCCTCGAGAAATGCCTCCGATGGCACGTGCAGCCGGATCGCGCCAGGTCCGGTAGGTCTGATCCACGAGCGGGAGCAGTTCATCCACAAACATCCCCTCAAAAGACCAGGCACCGCCACTGGAATTCACATACAGTCCATCGGAACTCACACCAGGCAGCACCACGATGAACGGTCCAATGATATCCCGGCTGGTCCAATCGTCCACTAATTCATCAATTCCCAGTGTGATCCAATGCCGTTCATCAAGGGGCCAGCCGTGAAGCATATACAATACCGGGAAAGCCTTGTCAGGATAGTCATCGTAACATGGCGGCAGATGCACCAAGAGGCGCACCTCTTCTCGCATCGTCTCACTGACCAAAGACGCGGATTCGGTCCGCCCACGAAGATAGGGACAAGAGAAAGGTGTAGGCGTGGGCGACGGCAATGGCGTCGGTTCAGGAGTCGGGGATAGCGTGGGCAATATTGTGGTCGTGGAGGTAATGGGCATCTCTAGCGAAGGGGTAGTTTGCACTGCCGTTGTAGAAGGCGAGGCGGCAATAGGAGTATTGCTCGCACCCTCCACCTCAATACCTTGACAACCTGCCAGAAGTCCTAAAAGTAGGAGCACAAACAAAGGCCAGAGTTTACTGCGCACGTTAGATCCTAATACACTTATCCGTCCAAATATCAAGAAACAGTGTAACACTTCTCGCTTTTCCGTCAAGGAAAAAGTGTTCAATATTCCTCCCAACGCGAAAACAGTTCCTTGGCAATGACCTACTCTCCCACCCCGCTACCA
>JBJYXQ010000224.1:3065-5811 GCA_046260035.1 Anaerolineae bacterium | reverse complement strand
ATGATCTGAACGTTGTTGATCCCCAACTGGTCTCGGTACAAGTCCACCAGCTTTTTCACTACGGCCATAACCTTGAGGAGTTCGCTCTCCGGGATGTCAAAAATGTTCTCGTAATGAGTCTTGGGGATCACCAACGTGTGGTATTCGTTGACAGGGTTGATGTCCAGGAACGCGTAGACGCTCTCATCCTCATAGACTTTCCAGGACTTGGCCTCCCCTTTCGCAATTTTACAAAATATGCATAGACTCGTCATCTCATCACCCGACCAATGCCAGGTTTTAGTTTGTCCAAAACCTAAATTCATTATACCTATTCAGGCGGGTAGGCCGACCTCGAATTCATAACGAATAAGCGAATAGGCACCTGGCTGACGCGCGTCTCTCGTTGATCCAAGGCCCAAATTCGTTTATTCGTTCCCCGATTCGTGGTCGGCAAGTTCTACTTCGGCTTTATACCACTCCCAAAATCGCGTCATGCCCTCCTCCACGGAGACGTGCGGATCGTAGCCGAGGAGCGTGCGTGCTTTGGTGATGTCGGCGTAGGTGATGGGCGGCTCGCTGGCGGGGGCGGGCGGGGTATCCATGCGCGCGGGTTTGCCCACAAGCCGTTCAACGAGCGCAACGAAGTCGGCCATGCGCACCGGCTCGCCGCGTCCCAGGTTCACACGCTCGTAGCCCAGGGGCGTCTCTAGCGCGGCGATCACGCCTTTCACGATGTCGCCCACGTAGGTCCAGTCGCGCCACATCTCACCGGCTTCATACAGCTTGAAAGTCTTGTCGTGGACGATGCTGTCGGTGATGATGTAGGGCATCATATCGGGGCGTCCGCGCGGGCCGTAGACGCTGAAGAAGCGCACGGCCGTGAACGAGAGGTCGAAGAGGTTATGATAGGTGTAGCCCATCAGCTCTCCGGCGATTTTGCTGGCGGGATAGGGCGCGAGCGGCTTGCCAAGCGGATCACTTTCGACGAAGGGCAACTGCTCTGTCTTGCCGTAAACCGACGACGTGGAGGCGAAGACGACGTGCGGTATCCCCGCCAGGCGTGCCCCTTCGAGCACGTTCACCGTGCCGCGGATGTTGACGTCGGTGTAGAGCGGCGCGCGCTCGATGGAATAGCGCACGCCCGCCATCGCGCCCAGATGGGCCACGGCATCGAAACGTTCCCCGGCGAGGATGGCTTTGACGGTGGCTTCTTCGCGGAGATCGGCCTCGTACATCGTAAAAGCCGGATACGCCATCAGTGCCACCGCATTGGCGCGTTTGCGCTCCGGGCTGTAATAATCGTTGAAGTTGTCCAGCCCCACCACGATATCGCCGCGTTGCAGCAGCGCTTCCGCCAAATTGCTGCCGATGAAGCCGGCTGCGCCGGTCACAAGAACACGCATTGGGTTACTCCTTTGGGGGAATTAAGAAATTAGAAGTGAGAAATGAGATCAATCACCATTCGTGATTCGTAATTCGTCATTCGCTATTCCCCTGGAAAGTGGATATCCTGTACGTTGAGTTGCAAATTGACGCGCCCATTCCACGCGTTGGCTTCCAGCATGTAGGCAAGATCGATCCGGTACGGCAGACGTCGAATCCAGTCTCCCTGACGAAAGGCAATGGCATCCCACACCACACCGTGCTCATCGGCCAGACGCAGTTTGAGATGTCGACCACCCGCACCTACTGCGCGCCCTTCGACCACCCGTGCATTGCGGCTGACGAGGACCGGCACGGCGTTGCCGTAACCGAAAGGCTCCAGCCGTTCCATAGCGTGGTAGAGATCCCACGAGAGCGCCTCCAACGACGTCTCCGCATCGACCTGGAGTGTGGGGGCGAGGGACAGCCCGGCCAATTCCTCGCGGGCCAGCGCCAACAAGCGCGCCTCCACCTCAGGCAGACGCTCGGTCAGCACGGTGAAACCGGCCGCCGCCGAGTGGCCGCCGTACCGCTCCAGAACATCGCTCATCGTATCCAGCGCTTCGGTGATGTGAAATTCGGGGATCGAGCGCGCCGACCCTTTGCTCCACTCGTCCTCAATCGAGACGACGACAGCAGGACGGTAAAATTCGTCGAGCAGACGGCTGGCCGCCAGGCCCACGACCCCGTGCGGGAAATCGGGCGACACGGCGAACAACAACGGCGGTGTTTCGCCTCGCGCCATCACCATCTCCCGCGCGCGATCCTGCACTTCGGATGTCAGACTGCGTCGCTCCTCGTTCAAGGTGTTCAGCTCCTGGGCCAAAGGGAGTGCGGCTTGCATATCCGCAGCCAACAACAACTCCAGGGACGTCATCGCCTCGCTGATGCGACCGGCGGCGTTGAGACGCGGCGCGAGCACAAAACCGATAGATTTGGCAGTCACGGTGCCCGGTGCAACGCCCGAAAGTTCCAACAACGCGCTCAATCCAGGCCGGCGCGCCTCGTTCAGTGCGGCCAGACCTTTGATGACCAGCATATGGTTTTCGCCTAACAGCGGAGCCATGTCTGCCACGGTGCCCAAAGCGACCAGATCTAGCAAATCCACGTCGTCTAGAGCGGACTGTGTCGTGGGCAATGGCACCTGTTTATTCGTACGCAGCAGCGCCTGGGCCAGCTTGTACGCGACGCCCACTCCGGCCAGGTCCTTGAACGTATAGCCGCAATCAGAACGGCGCGGATTGATAACCGCATCCGCTCGCGGCAGCGCCGCGCCAACGTGATGGTGATCCGTCACGACCGTCGTCATCCCCAAACGGCGAGCGAGTGCAATTTCGTCGAG
>JBJYXQ010000224.1:0-2965 GCA_046260035.1 Anaerolineae bacterium | reverse complement strand
AATGCATCGACATCATCCGGCGCAGCGACGCCGCGATTGTAGAGGATTTGGGCTACCAGGGGAGGAATCGCTGACGCCTGTTCCAAAAATGTTGGGGGCGCCGGTGGTGCAATGCGCCAGTGCTTGCGAGTTCCAATCCCCATACGATCTCCCTCAACAATAGTCTGGGTGTCCTTAGTCGGGTAGTCTAATACTGCCGCACATCGCCGATTTCTTCAGACACAAGTGATTTACTGATCCAAACATAGCTTTCTAAACGTTTATACGCTTTCAAGGGAGCCGAAAAAGTTTAGTTTCATACGCACGGATCAGTAACGAGTATACCATAGCACAAAACCACGTCAAAAAACGGCTTCCTCGTGTGAGGAAGCCGTTTCTCTTTAATTATGATATGTGGAGATTTAGCTAATCCAGCCCTGGCCCTTGCAGAAATCGGTAACCACAGGGATCGTAACCCATTTCCCCTGGTAAGATTGAATCGCCAGGTAGATTATGTAGACCAAAACTGCAACGCCGACAAAGCAACCGATGATAATGAAGGACAACACTGAAGAGACGATGTAGCCAACGACACTCACCACCAACGCCTGGACAGCATTGTACTTGATGAAGGGGCGAACCTTCTTGTCCTCAAGCAAAAGCACGATGATCGGCACAATCGGCGCCAAAATCCAGCTTAACAACGCCCATAACTTATCATCATCTGTCACATCAATTTGGACTTGCGGATCCATCTGAGCCATTGCACAATTCTCCTTTTATCGTCTGACTTAGTATATACGACAAATCAACAAACTTGTGTATCATTGTAGGGTGAATCAGCAAAAAAGTCAAGGATATCAGACGAATTTTTGACCTTTTGCATATCTAGTAGGTTTATTTACTTGATTTTTACAATAAAAATGTTATAATAAGCACATATTATTATAACTAATAGTTTTTGCAAGAGGGATCGAGCTATGGATGAAATAAATACTGAAGGTACGCATATCCTGGTTATCGATGACAACGTAGAAATCCTGGGCTTTCTCCAAGAAGCCATTTTGGAGCCGGCGGGTTTCCAGGTGACAGTGGCTATGGATGGCGAAGAAGGGTTGGCGGTAGCCCTGGAGACTTGGCCAGACCTCATCCTGCTGGATTATGAGATGCCGCGTATGAATGGAATCGAAGTCCTGCAGGCGCTTAAACAGCAAGCAGCCGATATCCCGGCAATTCTGATCACATCGCACGGGTCGGAAAACGTGGCCGTAGACGTATTTCGCCTCGGCGTGCGGGATTACGTGACCAAACCCTTCGCCGTGCAAGAAATCCTCACCGCCGTCGAGCGCGTGTTGACGCTCACCCGCTTGCAGCAGGAGCGCGATGCGCTGTTCGCTGAACTGGAACGCACCAACGGGCAATTGACCCATCGTCTGCAACAACTCGACACCCTCTACCGCGTCAGTAAATCGGTGACCACGCTCCAGGAACGCGACCAACTGCTGGAACGCATCATCGATGCCGCACTCTATCTCACCGGTGCACGGGATGGCTTGCTGATCCTGATGGACCCGGATACCGGCGCGCCCACGGCCCAAGTGCTACGGGAACATTGGGAACGGCAGTTCAACACTCCCGCGGAGCCGGTGAACATCGAAACCCACTCGGACGGCATGATGATGAACGTGCCGCTGCAATTCGGCGGCAAAACGGTGGGCGCGCTGACCGTGAGCAACAAACGCAACCGCGAGCTCCTGAACCAGGAAGATCGCCGGTTGCTGCGGATGTTGGCCGATTACGCCGCCATCTCCATCGAAAACTTCCGCCTGTTGGCAGAATCCGAAACGCGACTCGAACGTGAGAATCGCGAGTTGCGGACGCTCTTCGAGCACTACGTCTCCCCGCCCGTTGTGGAACGCATCCTCCAGAACCCGCGCAACGTTCAGCCCGGTGGGCAATTGCAGACCATCTCCGTGCTCTTTGCGGACCTGCGGGAATTCACAGCGTTCAGCGCCGACGCCTCGCCGGAGGCGCTTATCAGCATCCTGAACCGCCATCTCACGCAAGCCGCGGGTGTCATCCTCTCCGAGGAGGGCACACTGGACAAGTTCCTCGGGGACGAAGTCATGGCCTTCTTCAACGCGCCATTGCCCCAGGAAGATCACGCGCTGCGCGCCGTGCGTGCAGCTTGGCGCATCCAGCAAACCATGCGGCAGACGCACGAGTTGATCCCACTCCACCAACGGCTGCGCTTCGGTATTGGCATTGCGACCGGCGAGGCCATCGTCGGCAACGTTGGCACGCCTGATCTCGTCAATTTCACCGTCGTCGGCCAAACCGCGAACAAAGCGCACATGCTCCAGGAGCTCGCACCTGCCGGGAAAATCCTGATCTGCCATTGCACCTACCAACTGGTGAAAGACATGTTCCTGGTGCAGGAGCTGCCGCCGGTCCACATCAAGGGGCAGCAACATCCTGAGCCGATTTACGAAGTACGTGGTATACTTACTGAAACGTAAGACGTGATACGTGATGCGTGGAACGTAAACGTGAGGCTTGTCTCGGATAAGCCTCACGTTTTACGAATTGTGAGTTACGAATGATCTGGGATCACTCGTTGACAGGCAAAGGAGGTAAATTATTATGCCCGTATTTTTTGACGTTGAAACTCAGAATTCTTTCCAAGAGGTCGGCGGACACTACCCGGAACGGCTGAGCATTTCCGTCGTCGTGACCTACAACACCGCCGATCAAGCCTTTCATCGCTACACGGAAGCCGACATCCCCGCGCTCGTCAGCGAGTTGCAGGCGGCGGATCTCGTCGTCGGCTTCAATCTGTACGGCTTCGACTACCCCGTCGTGATGCGCTATACCGACATCGACTTAACCAAGCTGCCTACAGTGGATATGATGGTAGAATTGCAGAAGCCGTTGGGGTTCCGTATTGGGCTGAATGCGGTGGCGTCAGCGACGTTGGGCACCGGTA
>JBJYXQ010000223.1:1828-11607 GCA_046260035.1 Anaerolineae bacterium | reverse complement strand
GCGACCGTGTCCAGGATCTCGAAGACTTTGTCCGCCTGCAAATAGATTCCGCTGATGTTGCCGCAGCCAATCACACCGATTTTAGTCTTGGTAGTCATATTCTAATTTCTCACTTCTAATTTACTTACTCGCCCACAACATGCCACGTTTGACGATCTCAAGGGCCTCCGGCACCTCGAAATCCTTCGCCACGTGGCCGACCGAGGCGTAGAAGACGCGACCCTGACCGTACATCCGTTTCCACGCGACGGGCATGACGACGCCGTCGATCCAGTAGGCGTGATCACCGTTGAAGGTCGTCGTTGCCAGCACCTCGTTGGAGGGATCAACGTGCATGTAGTATTGCTCAGAGTGCATATCGAAGTCTTCCAGACCGGCTACGATAGGATCGTCACTGACGATATTGACGCGATAATCAATCACGCCGCCGGGGTGCGCCACCCATTGCCCACCGACCATAAACTGGTAGTCCACGTTGTTGCGGAACGAATCGCCCATACCGCCGTGCCAGCCAGCGATACCTACACCACTCTTGACAGCGTTTAGGAGGCCCTGTTCCTGTTCACGGGTGATGGTGCCCATCGTCCATACCGGCACGATCAAGTCGAGGTCCATCATTTTGTCGGTGTTCAGGTAGACGTCGAGCGCGTCGAAGACTTCGACGGCGTATCCCTGTGATTCCAGATACGGCGCGAAGATCGCCACACATTGATCCGGCTCGTGTCCCATCCAGCCGCCCCATACCAAAATTGCTTTTTTCACTTTCGATTCAGACATGTATAGCTCCTTAAACCAGTATAATGTTTGGCGGGAGATATCGGAAGGACATCCCCCCGCACATCTGAGTGTATTCTACATTGAAACCAAGACCGCGAAAGTCTCAGCGCGCCGCTCGCGCCAGTTGTTGGCCTAATGCCCGACATGCATCGAGAATGGAAGGTGTCGGGCGTCCCGATGATGTCACGGTTGCGCCAACTTTGGTTCCCATGCGTTTGAAAAGTTCCTCGAACGGTTGTTTTGCGCGTCCACCGCCGCCGTGGGAGAGGAAGAGTGCGTAGGGTTTGTCCGATAGTCGCGCGGGATTGGCCTTCCTGGCGATGTACCAGTCGTCCAGGAAAACTTTCATCGTCCCCGCGAAGTAACTGTAGTAATCCGGTGTACCGAAGGCAACGGCATCGAAGGTCCGGTACTCATCCAGTGTGATACGCCGTTCATTTGCGTTAACCAACGTTACGTCAGCACCGGTAGACTTTGCGCCTTCAGCAATAGCCTCGGCCATCGCGTGCGTGTTGCCGTATTCTTGTGAGTGGTAAAGCACTAAAATTGAACTCATCTATACCTCCTTGTAGAGTGGAGAGCTTGGTAAAATACGTTCGGGTCAGTAACGATAGGGTTCTGCTATCTTGATGAGTCGCTCCACCTCCGCTTCCGAACGTGCCGTTGTCATAATGTACATCCCTTTGCCGCCGACCGCATCCAGCAGTGGCGCGACTTCCTCCGGCTTGACGCCGATGGCCTGTACAGATTTGCCCGCATCCAGGATTTTGCGGTACATCGGGTACCACGCCGGGTCGCCACCACCGGGCACTTGCGGGTCGGGCGTCCATTCGATAGCGTCCAGCGGTTCGATGTCCAGCAGTAGATCGAGGTGGGGGATGCACTGGTGCCCGTCGAGGTGGAACATGGAGCAGTCTAGCCATGCACACTGCTCGGTGAGTGCCCGGACAACGAAGCGCGCAAACATCCTGGGCGAGAACATCGCTGACGCATCACATTGCACCTTGGCGACCTTACCCGGTCCCCACAGGCGGAACGCGCCGAAAACCGAACTGCCGTCTTCCAACTTGATTATATCATAGACCCGGTCGTAAACCTCGAAAAAAGCGGCGTTGACCTCGGCGACCTTTTCCAACACCCATTCTGACCGTTCGATCATATCCATCAAGAGCAACTGTGGATCGCGCAGCGCGGCGACGATGTCGATATTCTCGATCAGGTCGGGGCAGCCGACGGTGTATTTACCGCGCCCCAATTCGACGCAGGCGCGCAGCGTGGCTTCGGTGATCTGCCACCAGCGGCTTTCAGGCATAAAGCGCAAGGGTGGGTGGCTTTCCGGGGCATCGGGGTCGATGCAGGGCATAAACCAGACGGTGTCTTCGGCCAGTCGGGGTTCGCTGCCCATAAACAGCGCCAGCGAGCCGGGACCGATGTCGGTGTTGGCGATGGGGAATGCGTCGCCAGGAAAGAGTTGGTGCGAAAGCTGGTAGTGGTTCCACCGTGCACGCCAGTCAGGCTGTGTGTAGTAATATTCGATATCTGGGGCGTTGCCGGGAGGGGGAACGTTTTCATGCGTGCCGCTGTGCGGTGGGCTATCGATGTAGAGTACCAACCCTTCGTGCTGCCACCATGCTTTGAAGTGTTTTTTCGTCTCTTCCCAGTTGGATTTCCAGGTGCACTCCATGCTTGTTGCTCCTTTGTCCGGCATTGTCGTAGCGCTGATTGTCTACGGAGGATGAAAATAGTCAACGACAAAGGCCCCGCAAAACTGCGGAGCCTTTGGTGGATGTTTATAAAGGTGCTGTTTAGGCCATACGGACGCCGGTAAGCTCCAGTTCATCAGCGAAATGACAGGCGACGAAATGGTCGTTTCCCATATCGCGCAACTCCGGCGTTTCGGTGCTGCACATTTCTTTTGCATAGCGACAGCGCGGGTGGAAATAGCAGCCGGATGGCGGGTTCGAGGGATCGGCGACCTCGCCTTCCAGGCGAATGCGCGTCCCTTTGTTGCGCGCGCGGGGATTGGATACCGGCACCGCCGACATCAACGCCTCGGTGTAGGGGTGTTTGGGATCGACATAGATGTCCAAGCCACTGGCGATCTCCACGACTTTGCCGACGTACATCACGACCACGCGGTTGCAGATGTGGCGGATGACGCTCAAATCGTGCGAAATGAACAGGTACGTCAGGTCAAAGTCACTTTGCAACTCTTCCATCAAATTGAGGATTTGCGCGCGGATCGACACATCCAGCGCTGACACGGCTTCATCGGCCACGATCAGGCGCGGGTTGGTTACCAGCGCGCGCGCGATGCCGATGCGCTGACGCTCGCCACCGCTGAAGGCGTGGGGATAACGTTTGATGTATTCAGGGCGCAGCCCTACCCGCTGCAACAGATACTCGACGCGGTCTTCCATTTCAGATTGGCTCGCCATCAGTTTGTTCACCTTTAGGGCTTCGCTAATGACGTCGAAGACGGTCATTCGTGGATTCAGCGCCGAGTACGGGTCCTGGAAGATCATACGTATATCTTTGCGATATGGCTGTACTTCTTTGTTGTTCAGTGGCGCAAGATCCACAACCGTGTCATCCATATTTCGATAAAGAATCTGACCGGCTGTCGGGGTGTAGGCACGCACGATGCAACGTCCGACGGTGGTTTTGCCGCAGCCGCTTTCACCGACCAATCCAAGCGTTTCACCTTTGCGAATAAAGAGACTCACATCGTCGGCGGCTTTGGTGTAGCCCCTGATACGAGCAAACAGGCCTTCCGTGATCGGGAAGTACATCTTCAGGTTGTTGACTTCAAGCAGGGTCTCGGGCAAGCGCATCTCGGGTGGAGGTTGCACCGCTTCCTGGTTTTGTTGTTTTGCCATGCTTATGCACCCTCCTTTCTATCTCTGACGCTAGAGTCATAAAGCAAACAGGCTGCGGTATGATTGGGGCTTATTTGGATAGAGGTTGGTACAATTTCCCGGCACACAGCCATCGCTCTGGGGCAGCGTGGGTGGAAGTTACACCCGTTAGGACGCCGGAAAGGACTGGGAACCATGCCTTTGATTGGGTCCAATTCCTCGCGCCGCATCGCGATTTTAGGAATTGAGCGCAGCAGTGCTTGTGTGTAGGGGTGTTTTGGATCGTTGAAGATGGTGTCCGCATCTGCGCGCTCTACGATCTTTCCCAAATACATCACTGCGACCTCATCTGCGATTTCGGCTACAACACCCAGATCGTGGGTGATAAACAGCAACGCCATCCCATATTTCGCCTGCAGTTCCAACATCAGATCGAGGATTTGCGCCTGGGTTGTGACGTCCAGCGCGGTTGTCGGCTCGTCGGCGATCAGCATAGTGGGGTTGCAGGAGAGTGCCATCGCAATCATTGCCCGTTGGCGCATCCCACCGCTGAGGCGGAAGGGATACTCGTCGACCAGCCGATCCGGCTTGGGGATGCCGACTTGTGCCAACAATGCGATGGCGCGTTCTTTGGCCTCGTTTTTGGAGATGCCCGTGTGGAGGGTGATATTTTCCATAATCTGATTGCCCACCGTGTACATTGGACTGAGCGACGTCATCGGTTCCTGGAAGATCATCGAGATTTCTTTGCCCCGGATCTGGCGCACTTCCCGGCCTTTGGGGGGCAGCTTGGCAATGTTTACAACTTGGCCATTTTGGTGGAACAGGATGTCGCCGGATACGATGCGCCCCGGCGGCTGCACGATCCCAAGGAACGCACGGCACGTCACACTTTTGCCGCAGCCACTCTCACCAACCAGGCAGAGTGTTTTGCCACTTTCGACGTTCATATCGACGCCGTCAATCGCCTTCACCACGCCTTCGTCGGTGAAGAAATGGACCTTCAAGTCGGTTACTTCGAGTAAAAGATTATTATCTGCCATAGAATACCTTCTATCAATAGGGGTCGGCGGCGTCACGCAGACCATCGCCCAAGAAATTCAACGTTAAAACGATCAGGAACACCGCACCGCCGGGAGCCAACAGCCAGGGATAGCGCGCGATGACAGCGACCTTTTGCGTGTCCTGCAGCATCACGCCCCAACTCACTACCGGTGGTCGCAAACCGAGTCCAAGGAAGCTCAGAGCGGTCTCACCCAGGATCAGACCGGGAATCCACAGTGTAATTGAGGCAATGATGTGGCTGAGGAACGACGGAAGCATATGCCGCAGGATCAAGCGTGTCTTGCCACAGCCGTCGAGCATCGCCGCCATCACGAAATCCTCCTCGCGCAAAGCCAGGAATTTGCTGCGCACCACCCGCGCCATTCCCGTCCAACTGATCAAGGAGAGGATGATGGAGATCATAAAGTACACGCGGAGGGCGGGCCAGTCAATGGGTACGACGGCTGCTAGTGCCAGCCAGACCGGTAGGGTGGGGATGGACATCAGGATTTCGATTATGCGTTGAATAATGTTGTCCAACGCGCCGCCGACCAGGCCGGAGACACCGCCTAACAAAATGCCGATGCTCAGGGAGATCACCATCCCGACCAAACCGACCGTCAATGAAACGCGACTGCTGTAGATAAGCCGGCTGAAGACGTCGCGCCCGATCATATCAGCGCCCATCAGATAGAAGGGATCGCCTGGATGTTTTGAGCCGAACAAGTGGATGTCCAACGGGATAAAGCCCCACATTTTGTAAGGATCACCGCGCACAAAAAAACCAATGGGCACAGTGATGCTCTCATCCACAATCCAGGTCTTCCTCAGGGATATCGGATCGCGCTCATATGTTAGCCCCTTAACGTGGGGCATCCACTTGCCTTCGTAAAAAAGACTCACTGGCTGTGGCGGGGCTGTTGCATAAATATCGAGATAAGTCGTGGGAACGTTCGGCGCGAGGAACTCGCAGAACAGCGCCACCACATAGAAAGCAATGACCATCGCCCCGCTGATCATCGCCAGCTTGTGCTTTCTAAATTTCCACCACATTAACTTCCATTGGGAGGCAACCTCTAGCTTGAGGGATTCTTCGTCCGTAACAGCTTGGTCGTGATTGATCATTGCCAAATCTTCCATTGTCTACCTCTACTGTAGCCGAATGCGTGGATCCACCCACGCCAACAATAAGTCGGAGATAAAGGTGCCGATGACGGTCAGCGTACTGAGCATCAAAATAAACCCGGCGGCCACGTATTGATCTTGCCGGACTAACGAAGTATACAAGACTGGGCCGGAAGTCGGTAGATTCAAAACCATCGAGACGATGACTTCTCCGGAGACCAGGCCAGGCAGCATCCAACCGAGAGTGCTGACAAAGGGATTCAGGGCGTGTCGCAGCGGGTACTTTATCAGCAAACGCCACTCGCTTAAGCCCTTGGCACGCGCGGTTTCCACATAAGGCTTATTAAGTTCATCGAGTAGATTGGCGCGCATCGTGCGGATCAATCCGGCAGTGCTGCCGATGCCGATGATGACCATTGGGACCCATACATGCTTGAGCAAATCGACAAATTTGGCCCATGACCAGGGCGCGTCGACGAACTTATCCGAGAAAAGTCCGAGCACGGCTGCACCCATATATTTGTATGTGATAAACAAAACAATCAGGGCAAGCAAAAAGTTGGGTATGGCCATTCCGAAGAAACCCATAAACGATGCCGCATAGTCGACGATGGAATACCGCCGAACGGCGGAATAGAAACCGATGGGCAAGGCCACAATCCATACAAAAAGCGTTGAGAACAATGAGAGTGCGAAGGACATTGGCAACCGCTCGACGATCATCTCGCCTGCGTCGCGTTTATAGAAAAATGAGTAACCGAATTGCCCTTTGAGGACAATATTCCGCATCCATTTATAGTATTGAACGATAAAGGGATCGTCAAAACCGTAAATCTGGCGCATGCGCTCTTCCCACTCCGGCGGGACATTGCCGGCCTGGGCGCGCAGGTCATCGATCAAATCTGTCACATAATCTCCAGGCGGTAACTGGATGATTGCAAAGGCTAATATCGAGATCACCCAGACGGTGAAGAGTGCATAAAGGCCACGGCGCAATAGATATTTCCACATAGCGACTACTCCTATTCTCTAGTTAAAAGTTCAAAGTTGAAAGCTCAGAATTTAAGCTCCACTTCCCAGCTTTCAACTCAAAACTTTGAACCTAGTATCTATGGGAATGTTTTTTCGTTTTGGGCGTCGCTCAAAACGAAGAAACACCATTAGAGTCTTATTCTATCACAGAACTGGTAACCGGCAGTTGTCCACCGGTTACCAGTTACTGGATCACGAAAGGCTAATCCTTCAGGTACCACTGCTCGGGGCGAAGAATCTTGTCGAAGCCCCAGGTCCAGCTCTTCAGATAGTGCTCGGGGATATTTCCCAGGCGGGTGCTGATGGGCTGGATGGTGGTGCCGGCGCGGGTGATGCCGAGACACCAGAGGTTATCCGCAGACAGTTGCATGATCTCCTTCATGTACTTGATCTGGCCCTCGCGGGTAGGTTGTTGGGTGGCCGTCTTGTACAGATCGAAGATCTGCTTCACGTTGTCTGGCGGTTCGACGGCGAATTCATCATCCTCAGCGATGTAGAACCATCGGTACCAACCAGGACCGAATCTACTCCAGAACTGGCCGGGTACGTGCCAGCGTGGGTCGAGAATGGCAGTCATGCCGGAGCCACCTTCTCCACCGTGGAACATGAAGATATCAAAGTCATTTTGGTCAAAGTATGTATCTTCTGCCGCATCAGAAACCGAGTTGAGCAATGCCTCCACGCCGACTTTCTTCCACTGTTCGATTAGGAGTTCGGCCACCTGGACCCAGTGCTGACCTTCGTTGCTGTCGTTGATGACCGTGAAGATCGGGTTGAAGCGCTTGCCGTCCGACTGTAGACGATAACCATCTGCGTCTTTATCGGGGATTACCATGTCCAGATATTCATTGGCCTTGTCGACGTCGTACTCTATGTACTGGTTACAGAGCTGCTCGTTGTAGAGCGGAGAATCTTCCATGGGGCAGACCTGCGCCGGTTTGCCCTGACCTTTGAAGACCACCTCGATGATCTCCGGGCGGTTGATGGCATAGGACATTCCGATGCGGAAGTTTTTGTCGTTGAAGATGGCGTTCTTGATTGGGTCCTTGTCGGTCATGTTGAAGTGAATGGACTGCATGTTGCCCAAATCGTAATCCGGCAGGCGAATTTCAATGGGCTTGCCCTCGTCCACTGCATCGAAGTACAGCTCGCGGTTATCATCGCCGGCGTCCTTGATGAAGTCCAAATCGCCGTTCATCATCGCGAAGGTGCGACTCTCGCTATCCTGGTAGAGCGTGCCAACTACAGTGTCAATGTAGGGGAGTTGGTTGCCTTCGGTGTCCACTTTGAAGTAGTAGGGGTTGCGCTCCATGACGACGGTTGTGCCTGCGCCCAGCGGTTGCTTGACGACCCAGGGGCCCAAGGAGGGAAGTTCTGGATATAGATAGAAGACGCTCGGGTCACACCAGGTGCCAGCGGACTTCAACAAGAAAAGCGCCGCCCAGTCTTCCGCTTGATCATCGGCTGCGACCAGCTCGTCCACATCGGGGTTGTAGTCCTTGTGGTATTGCTTGAGATATTCGAAGGGATACATGGCGAAACACCGCCCGTTCCAGGTCGCCAGGCTCATCATAAACGTACCGTAGGGTTGGGGGAAGGTGAATTTGACAGTGTAGTCGTCAACCTTCTCCACTTTGAGGCCCTCCTGCTGCTCCTTGGGCAGCCAGTCAGCCAGGCCCACGCCAGCGGGGAACAACTCTTCGTTGTACATGATATCGTTAACGAGGAATACAATGTCATCAGCGGTGTAGGGGTCGCCGTTGGACCATTTCATCCCCTTGCGCAGGTGCCAGATGTATTCGGTAGCGTTGTCGTTGACTTCGTAACTTTCGATGATGTTAGGCTCGTAGTCACTGGAGTCGGGCAGCCACATAACTGGTTGTTCCCACTGTGTGATGTAGAGCATACCACCCCAGGTGGGATCGCCGGTGAAACCATACTTCAACTCGCCGCCGTATTGCCCTTGCTCAACCAGGGGGGCGATGACCATTGGATTGGCCGGCAGACGCTCGTCTACAGGAGGCAATTCACTCGCCTCTACCTCAGCGGTCATCATCGGGGATTCTTGATACTTCGAAACCGGTGCCGCTGGTTCCTCGGTCTCCGGTACCGCGGTGGCGGCAGGGGCTTCCTGTGTGGGGGCTTCGGTTGCGGGAGCCTCAGTGGGGGCCGGTGTACCGCAAGCGCTCAGCAACAGGACTAGCACAATCAGGATGTTAAAAACAGCAAGCTTACGCATGTCACACTCCTCCTAATGTATTTTGAAATAGTTTTCTACAACAAAGGTGTACTTGGTTCGTTCTTTCTAATTGTCGTTGTCGATAGTTGCCTCCTTATGGTTGATGAATTATGTTATCTGGAACGATTTTCCGGGTGACCTGTGGATTCTCGGATAACTAGGTCGGTCATAATCGTTGTGATGGTTTTAGGTTGCTCTGGGTTCAGCGCGCGGGCGATCAGTTGCCGCACGCCAAAGATGCCCAACCATGTTTTGCAGACGTGGACTGTTGTCAACGCCGGAGTTACTTCTCTTGCCATATCGATATTGTCGAAACCGGCGATCGAAAGATCGCCGGGGACGGTCAAGCCCATATCTCGTGCCGCGTGGATCGCGCCAATGGCAGTCAGGTCGTTGCAGGCGAAGATGGCGGTGACTTCGGGCGCACGCTTCAAAAGCCGAGTGGTGGCATTGTATCCTTCCTCACGATTCAATCCGGATTCTTCCACATAGCGGGTGGGGATGTTGTGGGCTTCAAGCGCACGATTGTAGCCGCTGAATCGTTCGTTGATGCTCGGGGGGGAGCTTCTGGCCCAGCCGATCAAGCCAATGTCTGTATGCCCTTGTTCGAGGAGATGATTAACCGCTGTTATGGCTCCGGTGGTGTTCTCGATCACGATGCTGTCGAAGGAGAGATTAGGCGCATAGCTATCCACGAGCACAAT
>JBJYXQ010000223.1:0-1728 GCA_046260035.1 Anaerolineae bacterium | reverse complement strand
TGGCGAATGACGCTCAGGTCGTGAGAGATAAACAGGTACGTGAGGTCCATGTCACGACGCAGATCTTCCATCAGGTTAAGGATTTGTGCGCGCACCGAAACATCCAAACCGGAGACTGCTTCATCGCATATAACCAGACGCGGCGATGTTACTAAGGCACGCGCAATCCCAATGCGTTGGCGCTCGCCTCCGGAAAATGCGTGCGGATAACGCCGCATGTATTCTGGCCGCAGGCCACATTGCCTCATAGTATCTGCTACCATATACTCCATATCCTTGGGCGTGCACAGCTCATTGACTCGCAGCACCTCGCTAATAATCTCAAATACATTCATACGAGGATTTAGGGATGAATATGGATCTTGAAAGATCATACGGATATTTTTCCGGTACATCTTAAGCTCTTTCCTGTCAACTTTAGCCAGGTCAACGTCCGTCCCATCTGCGAGCCGATAGATGATACTTCCGTCAGTTGGTTTGTAGGCACGAGCTAAACAACGCCCCACGGTTGTTTTACCGCACCCAGACTCTCCCACTAACCCCAAGGTTTCACCGGGTTGGATGAAGAAAGAGACCTCATCTGCTGCTTTAACGTATCCGCTGATTTTTCCGAAAAGGCCCTTGACAATCGGGAAATACATTTTCAGATTATTGACTTCCAGCAGTGGTTTCCCGTTTGTGGATGTTGAACTAAGTTGGCTTTGTGGTGTTTGCTCGGTCATTATACAATCTCCCGCACAGAATTTCTAACGCTTTTATCAAACAGTAAACAATGAACCTGGTGATTCTCGTTAAGGTCGATGGTTTTGGGTTCGACTTGAGAACAAATCGGCATAGCCTTGGTGCAACGCGGGTGGAAAGGGCATCCCGATGGTCGGTGGAATGGGCTTGGCACCATACCTGCAATCACTTCCAGTTTTTCACGAGTGGCAGTAACTTTTGGAATAGATTGTAGTAATGCTTGTGTATATGGGTGCTGCGGGTGATGGAAAATAGTGTGCACATCACTGTATTCAACGACATTGCCCAAATACAGGACGGCTACATCGTCGGCAATTTCTGCCACCACGCCCAGGTCATGGGTGATGAAGAGTATGCCCATATCGTAATCTCTTTGCAAACTCTGCATAAGATCAATGATTTGGGCCTGTGTCGTCACGTCCAACGCCGTCGTAGGCTCATCGGCAATTAACAAGCGAGGGTTGCAGGACAACGCCATAGCGATCATAGCGCGTTGGCGCATGCCACCCGACAGGCGGAATGGATATTCATCGATAATACGATCCGGACGAGGAATGCCCACGAACTCTAACATCTCGAGGGCACGTTCGCGCGCTTGATTTTTATCAGCTTTTGTATGCAGCCTGATTGTTTCCATGATCTGGTTGCCCACCGTGTACATTGGGCTAAGTGAGGTCATGGGTTCCTGGAAAATCATGGAAATGTCTTTGCCGCGGATCGAGCGAATGACACGTCCCTTCGGTTCCAGCTCACTGATGTTGATCGTCTCAATCTGGTCGCGGTTTTCCTTGCGATACAGGACGACATCGCCATCAACGATTTTTCCAGGACGATGAACAATCTGTAACAGGGCGCGGGCGGTGACGCTCTTACCGCAACCACTTTCACCCACCATACAAAGGGTTCTACCACTGCGAATATTGAACGTAACCCCATCTACCGCTCGCACGGTTCCTTCGTTGGTGAAAAAATGGATTTTCAAATCGT
>JBJYXQ010000222.1:3701-7041 GCA_046260035.1 Anaerolineae bacterium | reverse complement strand
AGATAGTGTTGACTGGGAATACGTTTTTTGTTGAGCGTGCATGCAGATTAACTTAGAGGAATATGCACATGACGGATTCAACCGGCTATCAACAACTTATTGAGGATTATCCGAAGCTTCAAGATCAGGAGCACAGGGCGGCGTTCGACAAGTTTGTCGCGCGGATGTGGACAAAGCCAACGAGCTTTAAGCACTATCTGCGTGCATATTTGGAATTTCTCACCCCTGAGAAACCCACGTTCAGAAGACTCAATGATCTGGATAACAAGAAGCGGCAAGCGAAGCGATCTTCACAACAATCGAGCAAGCGCCGGCGTTCTGGCAGAAGGAGCCGACGGTCTCGGCGTCGACGAAAGAAAACGTCACAATAGTATGGCATAGACTTTGACAATTCCACAAAAGCGCGTAGAATAATAACTGACCAGTCAGTCATTTATTCACTAGCAGGAGGCATGAGAACTCGATGTCTGCGCGATTCCATGGTGTCATGAGTCTTACGTTAGTCGCGGTGGCGGTGATCATCGCAGCCTTGGTATTGGCACAGGTTAACTGTGGATGGGTGATAATGTACCTTCTACTCTGCGTGGCAGGGGGAAGTGCCATTCTTTACGCCTATTGCGCCAAGTGTCCCTGTAAAGCCTGTTGTGCGCATGTACTGCCCGGCAAGATTGCCGGGCAGTTTCCACGTAAATCAGGACCGTATTCTGTCATCGAGCTATCCGGAGTGATTGTCGCCGGGCTTTTAATCTTAGGATTGCCACAGCTTTGGCTCTGGCGGAGTGTGGTAGCAGGTATTGCTTTCTGGGTATTGAACGCCATCGCCTTTGTGCAAATTCTGCTCTTCGTCTGCCATGCCTGCGCTAACACTCACTGCCCAGTAGGGAAAATGCGATCACCCCACGTTAGGAATCAAATGTGACTGGTCATTCACTATTCACTACTTTTAGGAGGATAGAATGTCCGTAGAGTCAGTTGATTCGACGCTGTGTAATTTTCAGGGGCAAGGAGAGTGTGTAGGTTGCGTTCTCGAAGGCCAGTTGATGTGTCATTATGACACGCGCGACACAGTGAAGTTTTTCATGGTGGCTCTGCCCTTTATGGTCACAGGGATCATCGGGGCGATCCGGGCCGGATATGGTTGGTATTTGCTGCTGTGGGTCGCCTATTCGCTGCTCTTTTTCTTCGGCTGGGAAGCGCGGGTGCTGTGCAGTCACTGCCCGATGTGGGCCGAGGAAGGGCGCGTGCTTCACTGCCACGCCAACTATGGCGTGATCAAATTCTGGAAATACCGTCCCGGCCCGATGAGCAAGGCCGAGCAGGCCCAGTTCATCATCGGCGCGTTGATCTGGATGGGCTTCCCGTTGGTATTGACGCTGCTGGGCGGGGAATACCTGTGGGCTGCAGCTGGACTGGTCGCGGCGATCAGCGCGGCGTATAACCTGCGTGTCGTCAGTTGCGGGCGCTGTATCAACTTCTCGTGCCCTCTGAACACCGTGCCGAAAGCTGAGGTCGATGCCTATCTCCGGCGCAATCCGGCCATGCGCGAAGCATGGGAATCTGCCGGATACCGGTTGGAGGATTGAGATGAATTCAGCGATGATAGGTTGGCTCAATTTTGCAGTGTTGGTGGTTTCTTCGATAGTTTTCTCTGTGATGTATGTGCTCAGCGTGCGCCCGGCGCATCTGGAACAAAAGATCGGTGAGAAGGCCTACCGGCGGTGCGGGCAATATCGCACGATCGGTACGACCCCGATGATGATTGCCATTTTCAACTACGTGCTGTATCGCTGGTATCCATTGCCCATTGATCCGCTGCCTGCACGCTTCCCCTGGCCCTATGGGATCAATGTGGCCCTCGCAGCCATTATCGGCATCCCGGCGATGGTGCTGCTGTTCTGGGGGATGCACGACGCGGGCAAAGAAACGCTGACTCCCGATAAATCGCACACTATGTACGGCGGCATCTACGAGAAAATCCGCCATCCGCAAGCCGTGGGCGAAGCGCCGACCTGGATTGTGACGGCGTTACTGGTCAACTCGCCTTTCCTGGTCGTCTTCTCCCTGCTCTACCTGGGTGTGTGGTATTGGTGGTGCGTGGAAGAGGAAAAGGATTTGCTCCTGCGCTATGGGCAAGCCTATGCCGATTACCGCGCGCGTACCGGGATGTTATGGCCCAAGCACAAGCGAGGCGGCGCAGCATGAATCAGGGAACGATGTCTCGCAACTATCGTTTGATCCGTATTGTCGCCGTACTGCTGGCGATTTATACTGTCATCGAACTCACCGACTGCATCACACTGCTGTTGATGCACTTCGGGGTGGTCGGCAACTTCTATCCCCAAATGGCATTTGCCGAATTTGACACATTGCTGGCCTCCCACCCGTTGGCGTTGTTCCCAGTATTTCTGTTCTTTGCGATGATGCGCGGCCTTTCCGCGTGGGGATTGTTCCGCGAGCGGGTGTGGGGATTCTGGACGACCCTTATCGTCTGTGGGGCCACAATCCTATGGTTACCCTTCCTGATGCCCACTGCCGGCCTGACCGCCCTGGAAATGCCCCTGGATGGGCTGATTCTCTTCCTGCTGCTCAAAGGACGCTTTGGGGATCAGACCTTGTGAGGCGTTCCTATGAGCCAGGGCTCACCAACGAGGATGGAAGGCGTTTCCTCAACGGATGCAACGGAATTTAACGAATATTTTTCCGTTTAATCCGGTCAATCCGTTGAGGCTATTTTCAAATGAGGATGGTCTATGTCCCCAAAACCAGATGTGAGTGAGGAGCGTACCGAACAAATCATCGAAGCGGCCCTCAAGGTCTTCGCCGAACATGGTGTGGAAAAGGCTCGCATGGCGGATATTGGAGACGCCGCCGGGTTGAGCAAAGCTACACTATATCTGTATTTCAAGACAAAGGATGTGCTCATCGGCGTAATCCTACGGCGCTTGTTTGAGTACATGCTGCACAGTTTTCGCTCCCTGGATGCAGAAGATGGCTCGGCCCAGGATCGACTACGCAATTTCGCGACGCAGTTGGTGGATGAGCTACATCGGATGCGGCCCCTTCTTCCACTGCTCTATGAGTTCTACGCGATGGGGTTGCGCAAATCCGCTGCGCGTGAGGTACTAGGGGAATTTGTGGCGGAATTTATCGCCATTCTCGCTCCGGTGATACAGCAAGGGGTGGCAAATGGTGAATTGCGCGCCGTAGATGCCGAGAAAACTGCTATCACCCTGGGCGCCATGCTCGAAGGGACATTGTTGCTGTGGGCCTTTGCGCCGGAACGTGTGGATATGGAAACACAACTGATGTACGGGGTGGATTTGTTTATCCAAGCGATAAC
>JBJYXQ010000222.1:0-3601 GCA_046260035.1 Anaerolineae bacterium | reverse complement strand
GTAACAGGTGGCGCAGGTTTTATCGGTTCGCACGTCGTCGATACTTACGTTGCCCAAGGGCACGAGGTCATCATCATCGACAGCTTGTGGGAAGAGGGTGGGGGACGTATGGAGAACATCAATCCCCAGGCGCGCTTTTACCAATTGGATATCCGCAGCGATGAGGCGGCGGACCTGATTCGCCGCGAAAAGCCTGACGTACTCAATCATCATGCTGCCCAGCATTCGGTGAAGATCTCTACCGATAAACCCAAGCTGGATGCGGATGTCAACGTGGTTGGCTTGATCAATCTGCTCAATGCCTGTGTGGATGCAGGTACGCGCAAGGTCATCTTCGCGGGAAGTGGCGCCAGTTACGGGACAGCGGAGCATATGCCGATTGACGAGCAGACCCCGCAACGGCCACAATCGCCCTATGGCATCACGAAAATGGTCACAGAGCATTATTTGCGCTACTATCAGGAGACGAAGGGCCTGGACTACACGATTTTCCGTTACGGTAATGTCTTCGGACCGCGTCAGGATCCTACTGGCGAAGCTGGTGTCATCGCTATTTTCGCCAATCGTATCCTCAAGGGGATGGATGTGCGCATTGATTGGGACGGCGAGCAGCAAAAGGACTACATCTACGTGGGCGATGTCGCCGCGGCGAACGCGCTAGCGCTTTCTGCGGGCGACAACGACGTCTTCTGTATAGCCAGTGGCAAGGGCACGTCTGTCAACGAGCTGCACCGGCAGTTGTGCGATATCATTGGTTTTGCTGCGCCGGTCGTCAAAGCCCCGATGCGGCCGGGTGACATCTACCTGTCTTACTTCGATTGCACGAAGGCACAACGCGTATTGGGCTGGCAGGCCCAGACCGGGCTGCGCGAGGGCCTGCAGGCCGTGGTCGATGCGTTGAGGTGAATATAACATGCATTCTTGCGAGGGTGGGCGAACGAAACTGTTGATAATTTTGCTCGACTGAACCTTTGTAAGGATTTACGAGGTGGGTATGAGAAAATGGGTGGTGTTTTTATGCCTTGGATTGCTCGCAATCGTGTCGCTTTTGACAGCCTGCGGTCCTGCTGCGACGCCGGATAGTGTCGAGGTTCTGCCAGAGACGGCTTCACTTACAGCAGATACTGTGGCTCCCACGTCGGCGCCGCCAACTGCCACACCCACGCCAATACCTTCTCCCACGCCGACACTACAACCTACGCTTGCGCCGCCTGCTGTCCCGCTCGATCGTATTGCGCAGGGACAGCGGCTAGGGCGCGGCGTGAATCTCGGTAACGCGCTCGAAGCGCCGCGTGAAGGTGAATGGGGGATGGTGTTGCAAAAGGAATACTTCCGTCTTATCGCCGATGCGGGCTTCGATACGATTCGCGTGCCTATCCGCTGGTCGACACACGCCTTGGAGGAGCCACCCTATACCGTGGACGAGAACTTCTTCCAGCGCGTGGATTGGGTGATCGAAAATGGGTTGGCAAACGGGCTGAACGTTGTCATCAACATGCATCACTACGAGGAAATGTTTGAGACTCCCTCTGCCCACGCGGAGCGCTTCATTGCTATCTGGGAACAGATTGTGACACGCTACAAGAACAAGCCGGACAACCTCTACTTCGAACCGCTCAACGAGCCGCACGGCACCCTCACGCAGGATAAGTGGATGCGTATCCTTGGCGATACGATTTTGGCGATCCGCCGCATCGACAACCGGCACACCCTCATCGTCACCGGCGCGGAGTGGGGCGGTTATAGAGGGATAGCGACCTTGCGCTTGCCCGAAGGTGAGGAGAACTACGTCTGCACGTTCCACTCTTACGAACCGATGCTATTTACCCATCAAGGCGCGACATGGTCGGGCACTGGCTATCAGACCCTCGGTGTAACGTGGCCTGGCCCGCCGGCAACGCCGGTCACGATGGACCCGGAGGCGGCTAAGGTGGGGTGGGTGTTCTCGTGGTTCAGGCAGTACAACACTTATCCCTACGAGACCAATCCTGCTGGCCCAAAGCCCATCCGCGATGCGTTTGATCGAGCTGTCAGAGCGGCTGAGCAGAAGGGCTGCGCGCTGTGGCTGGGCGAATTCGGCGCGTTTGAGCAGGCCGATATGCAGTCGCGTATCAACTGGACGACGTTTATGCGGGAAGAGGCCGAAGCGCGTGGGATGTCCTGGGCGTATTGGGAATTCGGCTCGGGGTTTGGCGTCTATGATCGCGCGGCGGAGCAGTGGCACGAAGGACTGCTTCGAGCGTTGATTCCATAATGTGAGCTGAGATTAACCGTTCTAAAGAAAAGAGGCTATACGATGAACAATAATGTGAATCGAAAATCAAATCGTCGCAAGACCTTGACGCGCCGCGAGTTTTTGCGGGTCGCTGGCGTGACTGCAGGCGCGCTGCTCGTCGGTTGCGGCCCGAAAGCATCCCCGGTTGCACCAGAAACCGTTGCACCGGCTGCCGCGACGGCTACGCCAGTTGCCGCTACGGCTGCGCCAGCTGCCGCGACGGCTGCGCCAGCTGCCGCGACGGCTGTGCCGGCGGCTGCGACCGGGGCGAAGAAGGCGCAGGTCGCCATCGCCCAAGCCAAGGACTATGATCCTAAAGTGCTGTACGAAAAAATCCGCGACATGCTCGACAGCCTGGGTGGATTGGGCGACATCGTCCCCCCTGGTGCGCGTGTGGCGATCAAGACTAATCTCACCGGTGGTACGTATTGGGAAGGCAAAACACGTGGGCTTCCCGGTGTTGAAACCTTTGTCACGCATCCTGAGGTGGTCAGGGCGTTGGGCAAACTTGTGCTCGATGCGGGCGCGAAAGAGCTGTATATCGTGGAGGCGGTCTATGAGTGGGAGTCCTACACGGTGTGGGGCTATGATGACGTGGCGAAGGAACTGGGAGCGACGTTGATTGACTTGAACGCCAAAGACCCTTATCCTGACTTCGCGGTGACGCCGGTTCCCGGTGGGGGTAAGCTCTACAACGAGTTCTCCTTCAACCATATCCTGGAAGAAATCGACACGTTTATGTCCGTCTCCAAGATGAAGTGCCATTGGGTTGCAGGCGTCACCCACACGATGAAGAACCTGTTTGGTCTGGCGCCCCTTCAGTTCTACCGGGCTGGTTCACAGGATACCTATCGTTCGGGATTCCACGGGCCGAATGATGAGACTGCCGGACAGCGTGTGCCACAGATCATCACCGATATAAACCGTGCGCGTCCCCTGCATCTCGGATTAGTGGATGGCATCAAGACCACCGAGTCTGGCGAAGGCCCCTGGATTGAGGGCGTGAAGCCGCTCGAACCGGGTGTTCTGTTTGCTGGCAAAGATGTCGTGGCGACGGATGCGGTGGCGACGGCGGCTATGGGCTTCGATCCTACGGCAGCGGGGATGACCACACCCTTCATCCGCGGTCTCAATCACATCCAACTAGCGAGCGAGGTGGGATTGGGCACGAACCGTCTTGAGGAAATTGAAGTGCTAGGTCCATCCATCAAAGACATCACGACCAAGTTCCGGGCCGCGCTTGGGTAGGGGCTATTGCTAGCTGGTGTGGGGCGGGAAAACGACAAAATGCCCGGTTACAGGGCAACCTAGTGCGTTCCACCTCAA
>JBJYXQ010000221.1:0-2546 GCA_046260035.1 Anaerolineae bacterium | reverse complement strand
TCAACGGAGAGCGAATCACCTTTGTAGCCAACTTTGGCTAAGAAAAAAGGAACAGGAAACCAACGAGAACACCGATCGGCAGTGTGTAGGCCTGCTACTGGGAAAGCCCAACGATTCGCCGTATTGGAGAACAAGTATGTCACCTATCATCAAACAGTTCGATACACTGAGCCGCAAACAAATCCTGGCGCTCCGGCCGGGCGCGTGGGGAGACTGGGAACTCTTGGACGTGTTGCAGTATTTTGAGAAGGAGAAAAAAGACCGCGATCGCGAGGTAGCGGTGGCTGAGTTGATCCTGCGTTCGCCTCAAGTGAGCGATGTGAATTATCACATGCTGTATTTTGACTTGATGGGCTATTACCGATGGAAACGCGACTTTCCAACGGCGCTGCGTTGGACACACGCCCTGATTGCCCACGATGAGCAGCACAACGAGGGACGAAACCGTGCCGTCATTTGCCGCGATTTGGCCGAGATTTACGTCGCATCCGGCGACCTGAGCACGGGCCTGGCGCTCTTTACGCGCCTAGCGCAGGCAGACCCAACCGACATCTGGAACTATAACGCGCTGGCCTTTTCCCTTCCCGATGCCGGGCTGCCTCACCTGGCGTTGGAAGTATTGGATTACGCCCTGACGCTCATTACCCATCAAGACCCGGAACAGTTGAAAGCGCAGTTGACCGATCAGCGCCGCCGCACGGCCGAAACATTGGCTCCCACACCGGACCGCACCGGCGACCTGTCTCCTGCCGCGCTGGCCGAATTTCGCGCCGCGTTGTTGCCGTCTCAACCAACCAAGCCCGCACGTTCCACCAAACGGGAGCAAGCCATACCCTACCTACCGCCCATTACTCAACTGCTCGCCGCCGACCCGTCAGGTGACGCAGCCCTCGAAGCCGAGATCCTGGCGCGGGGCAAAGTGTTGGCCCCGGAACTCGTCCGGTTGGCGTTCGATCCGGAACTGCCTGCCGACGGCGCTCCCGCCCGCGCCATCGCGCTCTTGCGCGCCCTGCGTGACGCGCAAGCAGCAGAGTTGGGTGAACTATCGGCCTGGCTGGATCAGGCCGACGGCGATTGGCGCAACGAACTGCTCACCCGGCACTGCGGCAAGGTGGGCGGCTATACCACACCTGAACTGGAGGCCATCGCCGCCGATGTGCAATACTCCGTCTACACCCGCACGTCGACCACGGAAAGCCTGGTCGAGCGGGCGAAGCGGCTGCCGGCCCAGCGTGAGCGCATCATTGCCTTTATGCGCACGCTGCTCACTCGCCCGGAAGCCGACACCGCCGGCGAAGAGCCATTTGTAGGGTTCCTGATCGGCGGCGCGCTCGACCTCGACGCGCGCGAACTGTACCCCGATATCCAGCGCGCGTTTGTAGAAGACCGGGTAGACACCTCGATTGTCTCCTCGCTGGATGTGCACGATCGCTGGGACTTGTCGTCCCTGCCCATTCCCAAACGCCGGACGGACGGCCTGTACCTGCGGCTGCGCTGCACGGCCTGCGACCGCGTCCGGGAGCACTTTGTCCAGAATGTGCTGCTGGACGTTGTAACGCTTGAGCAGAAAACGCGGGACCGCCCGGTGGCCTATGACCCCCACATCATGGATCACGAGATCGTGTGCCCCAAGTGCGGTGCCGTGGACCGTTATGCCATGACGCCCGCGGCGCATTTTGCGCTGACGATGTTGCCAAAGGGAGTGGATGACGTGGCGGCGTTGCTTTCCGGAAAAAAGTCGGCGGCCGACCTGCCTCTCAATCCACGGCTCCATCCTTTCCGGTCGAGCGTTTTCGGCAAACCGATGCACCCCCTCGCCGGGCTGGAGGAATATCGCCGGCGCATTGCGGCCCACCCCAAGGATGCCAAATTGTATATGCGGATGGGAACGCTGCTGCGCACGCTCTATCGCTACCCGGCGGCGCTGGAGGCGCACCGGCAGGCCTACACGCTCAACCCAAACGACGCAGAAATCGCGCTGACGCGGGCCATGAGCGAGCACGATTTTGGCGACCGGGCGGCGGCCAGAGAGATGTACGAACGGGTGCTGACCCTGGAACTCAAGGGAAAGTCGGGGGGGATATTTCGATCCAACACGTGGGCCGGCGCAGCGACTGAGGGGTTGGAACTGCTCAAACGATGCAAGCCGAGCCCGTGGGCTTTGCCGGTCTATGATCCCAACACCGGCCAAAAGACAAAGGCGAGTGTGAGCCTGCCGGTCTCGCGCTCACAGAAACAAAAACGGAAGCGGAAGCGAAAACGCCGGCGACGCAAATGAGTCCTCGGAAGCCAGCGTCTCGCTCCAGCCAATGCTTGAAGCCAAGCTAGACGGAAAATCGATCCAAGCCGGCCCGGGCTCGCCGGAGGTGGCGCAGTGCCCGGCTTGCGCGGGTGCGGTGCGCAAGCGGAAGCGCAAGAGCGGGCGGGACGGGTACACTTACTTCTACCGCCACCAGAGCGATGACGGCAACTCTGTGTAGCCGACTATCATAGTATTTACGAGGAGACCAACGATGGGAAAAGTCTATCGCCACAAACGCGGAGCG
>JBJYXQ010000220.1:0-2886 GCA_046260035.1 Anaerolineae bacterium | reverse complement strand
GGCGTGTGGGATTCCGATCCCAACGGCGGCTTGCTGTGTGTCGACGGGCGTTTCGCGCCGCTGTACGATGACCGCAAGCGCGTCACCAAGCCTATGGTCCGCAAGGACGGCAAGCTGGTCGAGGTGAGCTGGGATGAGGCATTGGAAACAACTGCGGGCAAGCTCAAGGCTGGCAATGCTGAAGGGTTGGCCCTGTGCGCGACCACCAACGAGGCGCTGGCTGCTTTCGCCAAGCTGTTTGAGAAAGCTGGCGGCAAAGCTGGCACCCTCGAGCCTGTTGCCCCAGCGTTGGGCTATGGCAAAGAAGCGGCGATCAGCGATATTTTGGATGCCGACTTCATCGTCGTCGCCGGCGCGAACCCGCTGGAATACCAGCGCGTGATCGGCTACTTCGTCCATCGTGCTGCGGACCTGGGCGCGACGGTTGCCGTCATCACTGAGGGCGAGAACAAGCTCAGCGAGCGCGCTCATATGACCGTCTCTTACGCCGATGCCGGGAAGGTGGCTGAGGCTGCCGCCGGTGCGAAGAAGGTCGTGCTCGTCTACAGCGTCGGGATCAAGCCCAAGGCCGTCACCGCGCTCAAACCGCTGGCGGATAACCTTTACTATCTGGCCCTGAGTCCTGCGCGCAATGGCGCGGGAGCCAAGGCCGCTGGGCTGGCGCCGACCTCACCGAACGGCGCGGCGACGCAGTTTGTTCTGCTGGGCGAACAGTCAGAGGACGAGGGACTTGCTGCGCAGTTGAAGGCTGCCTTCACCGTTGTGCAAGCGAGCTACCACTCCCCTCTCGTAGAGCAAGCGGATGTCGTGCTGCCATCACCGATTTGGTGCGAACAAACGGGCCACGTGACTAACCTCGAAGGTAAAGTCTTCCCGCTGAATCCGTCGCTGGCTAAGCCGGAGACGGTGAAAGACGAAGCTGAGGTTTTGGTCAAGCTGGCGGAAATGCTGTAACGTGAACCGTGAACCGTGATGCGTGATTGACTTTCACGTATCACATATCACGCATCACGTTTTACGTTTTACAAGGCTAAGGAGTTTTTTATGGGTAAAGTTACAGTGGCTACACAATGGTTGGAGTCATGCGCGGGCTGTCATATGTCCTTCCTGGATATTGACGAACGGATTGTCGAGTTGCTTAAGTACGTCGAGTTAAGCTCCTCGCCCATCACGGATTTGAAGCATCCACCGGAATCCGGTGTCGATGTGGGCATCCTGACCGGCGGCATTGGCAATGAAGAGGAAGAGGAAGAAGCCAAGTTGATGCGCTCGCGCTGCAAAGTCTTGATCGCGATGGGTGACTGCGCCGTGACGGGTGGCATTTGCACAATGCGCAACTTCTTCGACAAGGAGGAAGTCCTGCGTCGTGGCTATATCGAGACGGAGAGCACCGTCGATGGCGAGATCCCTCACCACGAAGATCTGGCCCCCCTGCTGGAAAAAGTGGTGGGGGTCGGCGATGTCGTTCCCGTCGATATCTTCCTACCGGGATGCCCTCCCTCAGCCGACGCCATCTGGTTTGTTTTGACCGAGTTATTGGCAGGACGTACGCCCAAGCTGGAAGGCAAAGTCCTCAAGTATGGTATGGATGGTTAATGTGGGAGCCTTGAGGAGGTAAACTATGGCACAGAAAATTACAATTTCCCCGGTGACCCGAATTGAAGGGCACGCAAAGATTACGATTCATTTGGATGATGCGGGCAAGGTGAAGGATTCCTTCTTCCATGTCGAGCAATTCCGTGGCTTCGAGAAGTTCAGCGAAGGGCGGATGTTCTACGAAATGCCCCAGATCACGCCGCGCACCTGCGGCATTTGTCCGGTGAGCCACCACTTGGCTTCCACCAAAGCCTGCGACGTGATCGCTGGCACAACCCCGACGCCCACGGCGCACAAACTCCGCGAGTTGATGCACATGGGCCAGATGATCCAGTCCCACGGGATGCACTTCTTTGAGTTGGCGGGACCGGATCTGATCCTGGGGTTCGATGCCGATCCGGCGATCCGCAATGTCGTGGGGATCGTCCAGGCCAACGCCGATCTGGCGGTCAAGGCGGTCAAGCTGCGCGCCTTCGGCCAGGAAATCATCCGCAAGTTGGGCGAGCGCCGCGTGCACCCGATCTTCGGTGTGCCCGGTGGTGTCACTCAGCCGCTCAAATCGGAAGATCGTGACTGGATCCTTGGCCAATTGGACGACCACATCGCGACGACGGTGGTGGGCCTGGAGTTCTTCAAGGGGTGGATGCAGGACAACGCGCAGGTGATGGCGGAGTTCGCGACGTTCCCCTCAGCTTATATGGGCCTGGTCCAGGACGACGGTGCGCTAGAGCTTTATCACGGCAAGATCAGAATGGTGGATGTCGACGGCACGCTGCTGGAAGAATTCGATCCCAGCAATTATCTGAACTACATTGGCGAGCATGTCAATCCCTACACCTACTTGAAAGCGCCGTTCTATCTCAAGCGCGGCTACGAGAACGGCATCTATCGCGTTGGACCTTTGGGGCGTCTGAACGCTGCCAGCCACATCAGCACACCGATGGCGCAGAGCGAAATGCTGATCTGGAAATCGCTCAACGGCGGCAAGCCGGTGGAAGGGACGTTGTACTTCCATTATGCCCGCCTGATCGAAACGTTGTACTCCCTGGAGCGTGTGCGCGAGTTGATGGACGATCCCGACATCCTGAGCACGGACGTCGTCAACCCGATGGGGGCGATCACCGGTATGGGTGTGGGGGTTCTCGAAGCGCCGCGCGGCACGCTCTTCCACCACTACTGGACCAACGACCAGGGCGTCATCACCAAGGTCAACATGATCGTCGCCACGGCGGGCAACGCCTGGGCGATGAACCACTCGGTCAACATGGTCGCCAAGCGCTACGTCGATGG
>JBJYXQ010000219.1:0-6498 GCA_046260035.1 Anaerolineae bacterium | reverse complement strand
CGCAGCACGACGTCACACAGCCAGCGATCAACGTTCCCCGAATACGGCCAACTGGGATCAGCACCGCTCAGCCGCAACCAGGCCGCCCATAGATGTGGCCAAATCGCGTTGAAACGCCATACGCCTTCGTCCCGGAAGAGGCCGCGCGCGTTGTAAAGGTCGCTGGCGCGAGCAGCTTCGGCCAGCACGTAATGGGCATAACGCGCCATAACGAGACGGGTACGCTCCGGCTGTCCGAGCATAAGCTCTTGCGCGTAAAAGGATACCATTTCGTGCAATGCATAGAGCTCGGTCTCGGGCGTGTACATCACCAGGTTGCTGCGGACGAAGGCCACAAGCAGCGCATCGGCGGTTTCCATATCAACGCCCCAGACGACCATGGCCGCCAGCCGAGTGAAGGGCGCGGGGAATACCGCCAGCGCTTCGAAGTAGGAGCGCTGTTCTTCGGGCATAGCTTCGTAGGCAAGTTCTAGCGCGATGGTTACCGCCAGATTCGCGTCAGAGGTGCGCAACGCCGTCAGCCGTTTCTTGATCGCGTTATACTGCGACAGCAAAGCGCGCGGTTGGCTACGTCTGCGCGGCTGACCGCGCCCACTCGGCGTTTGTACATAGGAATCGCGTAACAATGCCCCCACCAGGCGCAGTGCTAGTGGACTACCGCCAAAACGTTGCAGAATTTTGTTGAGCATCCGCTGCCGCATCCTGGCACACTCGGGCGCGATCTGCAACAGCAACGCGCGCGCATCCTCCGTTCGCAGTCTGTGTAAACTGAGCGAATACAGTTTTGACGAAACGGGAAATTCATTTCGGGCGGTCACAATCACCGCCGAGGGCTGACGGGGCAACAAACGCCGCAGTTGTGTGGGGCTAGAGGCATTGTCCAACAACAGTAGAACCTTAAGTTTACTAAATGTGTCGCGGTACATACGATCCAATTCGCCCTGCTCTTCCGGCAACAGGGCGTCGGGATAGAATGGCCTGAGGAGACGACGCTGTACCTGACCAGGATCCAGGGAGGCAACCGAATCCGGCATTCCGCCCCGCAGATCGATTTCCAGGCAGCCATCGGGGAAATCCTCGACCAATCCCGCAGCCAATTGGCGGGCCAGGGCCGTCGCGCCCTCCCCCAGATCGCCGGTGGCGCTGGTGATGAGCACTCCGCGATCAAAGTTCGCCATCAGATCAGCAAGCTCTGCCCGCCGTCCAACAAAACCGATCGGCGGCGGTGTGACGTTAAACCGCAGCTCCGGTGGACGGACAAACAATTTTAGGTCGGTTCCTGGCGAAAGTTTTTGCGGCACCCCACACCCCATCGTTCAAGCTCAAATCTAGGCTTTATATTGTAGAGGCGCTTGCCAATAAAGCAAATGCCGCCCTGACAAAGGTGTGGAAAATGGGGACTAGTTTGCATTGGTAAACTGGCTAACTTCTGCTATAGTTAAAGGTAGTGCAGGCACATCCACGCCCATCCCAACATCTCAGCCACATCCCGCGCAAGTCACACCGAGTCTGCCACACAGCAACTCACCACCAAAATCATTCGGCTAGCGACCATCAGACCATTTTCGTAAGGAGGTACGCAATGGCAATCATCACTATTTCCAGGCAGTACGGCAGCGGCGGCGATGAGATCGCCGAGCGCGTCTGCGACGTTCTCGGGTATACCTACTTCGACAAAGACCTCATCGCCAAAGTCGCGGCGGAAGTCGGCGCGTTCAAGGAAGAGCAAATCGTCGATATATCAGAAGACACGTATATGATGCGCAACTTCATGGAACGGCTGTTTGGCGGACACCGCATAAAGGTTCAGACCGGACCTTTGGTTGCCGGCAGCACGAAGTCGGCACAAGTTCAATCTCTGAACGAGGAACGGGGCGTAGCCTTCATGCACAGCATCATTATGGGAGCCTATCAACGCGGCAACGTCGTCATTGTGGGGCGTGGCGGACAGGCCATCTTGCGCGAACAGCCGGGGGTACTCCACGTCCGTATCACCGCGCCGCTTGGAGCGCGAGTGTTGCGGGTCAAAGAGCGGAAGAACATCACCATCGGGGAAGCCACCGATCTTACGAAGAACAAAGATCTGACGGCTGAGACGTACCTGCGCAAGTTCTTCGACATCGACTGGAACGATGCGCTTCTCTACCACCTCACATGCAACACCGGCAAACTAGATATCGATGGCGTTGCTGAGATCATCGTCAGCGCGCTAGGCCGTCTCAAAACAGTCAAACTTGGGTTAGTATAGGGTGTCAAAAAGTCAACTCGAAAATATCAAATGACCTTTGACGAAAGTAAGGGGTATGTTATAATTCCCTGAAGCGAGGCAATCGTTTACTATGGCAGTAACACAAAAAACGCAGTATGCCAACCCTCTCTCCTCACAACCAGGAGTACAGACTGGCCGTTCACTGCGCGAAAATAGATTGTGCTCAGTTAGAATACTGGATACTGCTTAAATATTTTCACCTGATAGGAGGTTTTTCATATGGCAGAACGTAAAATGGTTATGGTAGATGGCAATACCGCATGCGTGTGGGTCGCCCACAAAATCAATGAAGTGGTTGCCATTTACCCAATTACCCCGTCCACCTCAATGGGCGAGATGGCCGATGCCTTCTCGGCGGCGGGGCAAACGAACATCTGGGGCACAGTCCCCCTCGTGGTCGAGATGCAGTCTGAAGGTGGGGCCGCTGCCGCCGTCCATGGCGCGCTGCAAACTGGCTCGCTGACCACCACTTTCACCGCGTCACAAGGCCTCATGTTGATGATCCCCAGCATGTTCAAGATTGCAGGCGAGCTGACCTCAGCGGTTATCAATGTGTCGGCGCGCAGCCTGGCAACCCAGGCGCTCTCGATTTTTGGCGATCACAGCGATGTGATGGCGGTCCGCTCAACCGGTTTTGCAATGCTGTCCAGCAACTCCGTCCAGGAGGCGCACGACTTTGCGCTGATTGCGCAGGCAGCGACATTGGAAGCCCGCGTGCCGTTCGTTCACTTCTTCGATGGCTTCCGCACCAGCAATGAAATTAACAAGATCGAGCAATTGACGATTGACGATCTGAAAGCGATGATCAGTGACGATCTGGTACGGGAACACCGCGCACGCGCGATGAACCCCGACAAACCCATCGTGCGCGGTACATCGCAAGGACCAGACGTTTACTTCCAAGGCCGTGAGACGGTCAATCCGTACTACGTCAAGACCCCCGGTATCGTCCAAGCGGCGATGGATAAGTTCGCCAAGTTGGTTGGACGCGAGTACCACCTCTTTGATTACGTCGGCGCGCCCGATGCCGAAAATGTTATCGTGATGATGGGATCCGGCGCGGAAGTGGCGCACGAGACGATTGAATACCTGAACGCGCACGGCGAGAACGTTGGCCTGCTCAAGGTCCGTCTCTATCGCCCCTTCGACGTAGATGCGTTCGCGGCAGCTCTGCCCAAGAGTGTGAAGCTGCTCACGGTGTTGGATCGCACAAAGGAACCCGGCGCGGCCGGCGAACCCTTGTACATCGACTGCATCGCCGCGCTGACCGAAACCGGACGTACAGACATCAAAGTCATTGGCGGACGGTACGGCCTTTCCAGCAAGGAATTCACCCCGGCGATGGTCAAGGGCATCTTTGAAGAGATGAAGAAAGATGCACCCAAGAACCACTTCACCGTAGGCATCAACGACGATGTCACGCACACCAGCATCGCCTACGACCGCTCCTTCAATATTGAGCCACCGGATGTCGTCCGTGCGCTGTTTTTCGGACTAGGCTCCGACGGCACAGTGGGCGCGAACCACGACACTATCGAGATCATCGGCACGGAGACCGACAACTACGCGCAAGGTTACTTCTCCTACGACGCCAAGAAGTCAGGTGGGTACACCGTCTCACACCTGCGCTTCGGCCCGCGCCCTATCCGCCAGACCTGCCTGATCTCGTCGGCCAGCTTCATCGGTTGCCACCAGTTCGTCTACCTGGAAAAGCTGGACGTGCTCGGCCCGGCCGTCGAAGGCAGCACGTTCTTGCTGAACACGCCCTACGACCCCAACGAAACCTGGGACAAGATGCCGCGGCACATTCAGCAGCAAATCATCGACAAGAAGCTAAAGTTCTACGCTATCAACGCCTACGATGTCGCCGCTAAGGCCGGAATGCCCGGGCGCATCAACACCATCATGCAGACCTGCTTCTTTGCCCTCTCCGGCGTCCTCCCGAAGGATGAAGCAATCGAAGAGATCAAGAAAGCCATCCACAGGCGCTTCATAAGAAAAGGCCAAGCGGTCGTGGATGCGAACCACAAAGCCGTCGACAACGCCCTGGCACACCTGGTCGAGATTGAGGTTCCTGCCGAGGCCACCAGCACCGTCGAGGTGCCCCCGATCATGGTTCCTGGCGGGCCGGAATTCGTCTACGAAGTCTCCGCCAAGATCGCAATGCTCAACGGCGATGAGGTTCCCGTCTCCGCGATGCCCGCGGACGGCACCGTCCCCACCGGCACCACCCAGTACGAGAAGCGCAGCATCGCACTCGAAATGCCAGTATGGAACCCCGATGTCTGCATCCAGTGTGGCAAGTGTGCAATGGCCTGCCCGCACGCCGTCATCCGTATGAAGGTCTACGATCCGGCGCTTCTAGCTGATGCACCAGAAGGATTCCAGTCCACCGATGCCAGGGGTAGAAAGTTCAAAGGAATGAAATTCACGATCCAGGCAGCGCCCGAAGATTGCACGGGCTGCGGCCTATGCGTTGAGACCTGCCCGGCGAAGGACAAAGAGAATCCCGGTCGCAAGGCCATCAATATGACCCCGCAACCGGCAATCCGAGCGCAGCAGCGGGAGTATTGGGACTTCTTCTTCAACAAGCTGCCCGACTACGACCGCACCGATCTCAACCTGAACATCGTGAAGGAAGCGCAGCTCTTGCGCCCACTGTTCGAGTTCTCCGGTGCGTGTGCTGGCTGCGGCGAGACCCCCTACGTCCGTCTGGTCAGTCAGCTCTTCGGAGACCGCGCCATCATCGCCAACGCCACCGGCTGTTCATCGATCTACGGCGGTTATATGCCTACCACACCTTACACCTTCAATGCCGACGGACGTGGCCCCACCTGGAACAACAGCCTGTTCGAGGATGCCGCCGAGTTCGGCTATGGTTTCCGGCTGACGATGGACAAACAAGAGCAATTCGCGCGTGAGTTGGTCGAACACTTCCGCGATAAGCTAGGCGACGAGTTGGCCGATGGGCTGCTCAACGCCGAGATGCAAACCGAAGCCGATTATGCTGCGCAGCGTGAGCGAGTGGCGCAATTGCGCATCCGGTTGGCAGAGGACGATAGCCCGAGAGCGAAAGATATGCTAAGCCTCGCCGACGTCCTGGTGCGCCGCTCCGTCTGGATTTTCGGCGGTGACGGCTGGGCCTACGACATCGGCTATGGCGGCCTGGATCACGTGCTGGCGCAGGGTCGCAAGGTCAACGTGATGGTGCTCGACACACAGGTCTACTCGAACACAGGTGGACAAATGTCGAAGGCGACGCCGCGCGGTGCTGTGGCTAAGTTCGCTGCCCTCGGGCGCCCGTTGCCCAAGAAGGACCTCGGCCTGATTGCGATGACCTACGGTAACATCTATGTTGCCCAAATCGCGATAGGGGCTGACGACGCGCAGGCGCTCCGGGCAATCCGCGAAGCTGAGTCCTACGAAGGCTCTAGCCTTATCATCGCCTACAGCCACTGCATCAACCAGGGTCTCCCGCAGATGAAGATGGGCTTCGAGCAACAAAAGAAGGCCGTGGCTTCCGGCGCGTGGATTCTCTACCGCTACGACCCGCGTCTGGCAGATGAAGGAAAGAACCCGTTGCAGCTCGACTATGGCCCACACAAGCGCGAGGACAAGCCGCAGTTGGACATCGCAGACTATATGTACTACGAGGTGCGCTTCAAGACCCTGAAGCAGTCCAAACCCGAAAGGGCCGCCCAGTTGCTGGCGTTGGCCCGGCAGGACGCGCTTACGCGCTGGGTCTATTACAAGCAATTAGCCGCATTGGACTATAGCTGGAAAGTAGCTGAGTAAAATCAGATACAAAATAAAACCGGGGTGTTTAGCACCCCGGTTTTTTTATTTGTCACCTTAACATTCAGCGAGCCACCGCTGCAAAATTGGTTCGATGTCCAAAATCGTCTCGACGGCACAATCGATACCGTCAGTCAACACCGAGCCCTTGCGCACAAGAATCGTGCGCATCCCGGCATTGACAGCTCCACGCAGGTAACTCGCCTGGTCATCAACCATCACGCAAGCAGATGCCGGCGTTTCCAAAATCGCCAGCGCACGCTCAAAGGCGTGCGGATGTGGTTTACTCTGATAGTCCACCGCGCGCACGTCGATGATGTGCGTAAAGTGACGGCGCACGCCCAACTGCTGCAGGATGCGTTCTGCCCAATCCGTAACACTGTTGGTAAAAACGGCCTTCGCAACATCCAGACGTGAGAGCATCGCGTCGAGTG
>JBJYXQ010000218.1:2570-12960 GCA_046260035.1 Anaerolineae bacterium | reverse complement strand
CCTTGCCGAATTCCCCCAAAACGTTACAATACACACCGTTTCGCGCATACATCAAACAGGGAAAAAGTGGATGAAATGAAAACCAGTGTCATTGTCCCGACTTATAACGAGAAAGAAAACCTTGAGGCGCTCGTCACGCAGCTTCTCGCGTTGCCCTCGGCTGTCGACGTTATTGTCGTAGACGATAACTCGCCCGACGGTACAGGTGCTATTGCCGACCGGTTGGCAGATGAGAACCCGGGCCGCATTCACGTCATCCATCGTGCCGGCAAGCTTGGATTGGGTACGGCGTACGTCGCGGGTTTCCATAAGGCTATTGCCGCCGGGTATGATCTCATTGTCACTATGGACGCCGATTTTTCTCATCCACCAAAAAATATTCCTGATATGATCGCTAAGATTGGGCACGGCTACGATTTAGTGATTGGCAGTCGTTACGTGCCGGGCGGTGCGGCGATCGAATGTACGCTGCCCCGCAAAATGTTGAGCTGGGGGGCAAACGCCTTCGCCCGGGTGTTGCTAGGTCTGCAAGCCCACGATACCACGGCCGGTTTTCGCTGCTATCGTCGCCAGGTGCTGGAGTCCATTGCCCTCGATCAGATTTTCTCCAACGGGTATTCTTTCCTCATCGAAATGCTTTATCGTGTGCAGCGCGCTGGTTGGAAGGTCGGTGAGGTTCCTATCATTTTCCAGAACCGTCAGCAAGGTGTGTCCAAAATATCGCGGAACGAGATTGTAAAAGCTCTGTACACCGTGTTGCGACTCTTCCGCACACGTCTGCTGGGGAAGGCTGCATGACGCCTCCGCAAGAAGGCGGCCCGCTGTCAGTTGAGGAAAGCGGTCCACCGCTGGCTATATCATCCCCCGCGATGGAGCACGTGTGCTGTAACCTGTGTGGTGCAGATAACCATCGGGTGCGCATCCCTTCTACATTGGAGAGCCACGCACGTGAAGGATGGAGTGCCTATGCCTGTACCAATGGTGGCTACGGTTATCACGGTCCGATTGTCGCCTGTCAGCGTTGTGGCTTTGTTTACGCTGATCCCCGGCCGCACAGCACGGAAGTGCTCGATATCTACGAAGCAGTCGAAGATCCCCTGTACGTCGAAGAACGCGAGGGGCGTGTATTGACGTTCGAACACCATCTGCGCCCCCTGGAGCGGGTGACCGGACCGGCTGAGGGGCGGCGATTGCTCGATGTAGGCGCGCATACTGGTGTCTTTGTCGACATTGCGACACGTCATGGCTGGGACGCTTGGGGCATTGAACCGAGTACTTGGGCAGTCGAACAAGCGCGCGCACAAGGACTCCAGATGCATCTGGGAACGCTCGAAAACGCTACATTTCCCGCCGGTCATTTTAGCGTTGTCACGATGTGGGATGTCATCGAGCACGTCCCTGATCCATTTCGCACATTGCAGGCTGCATGGCGTGCCCTCGAACCTGGCGGTCTGCTCGTTGTCCATACGATGGACATCGACAGCCTCTTCTCGCGCTTGATGGGCCGGCGCTGGCCTTGGTACATGGAGATGCACCTGTTCTACTTCTCGCGCCGTACGTTATCCGCAATGCTGGATAAAGCCGGATTCCGCGTGCGCTGGATGGGCGCACAGGGCCGTTATCTGCAAGCTGGATATCTGGCTAGCCGGGTTACGGCGCTGCTGCCGTTGATCGGTCGCCCCCTGGAATGGCTGGTGACATGGTTGAAACTACGTGAGGTAGCCCTACGCATCAATCTAGGCGACCTCTTCACCACATACGCGCAAAAAGTCGACGATTAGTGTTGTTATCAGATAGATTTTCATTTTGTGATATGTTTGACAACGTTTGCCGCTATGCTATAATTTTCGTGGGTGTTGTAAAACACACCGCTACTTCGTCCATCCTACCGCCGGCGCTGACGTGACTGCAACGCTGGCGGTTGTGTTCTGTAAGGGGATGGACGAATCATAACACTGTGCTGTGAAATGAATTAAGGAGGCACAAATCGATGAAAAACAAACGTTTGAAAGGATTGGGGGCGCTGCTGTTATTGGCGCTGACCTTGTCCACGTTGATTCTGGTCCCACTGGCAGCCGCGCGTGAGTTACAAGCACCTTCGCAGCAAGAGATTGGTACGAATCTGTTGGTGAATCCAGGATTTGAGGGTATTGGTCGACCTATGGATAATTCATCGCCCAACTACAATAACTGGACCCGGGATACCTTTACCGGTGTGCAGTATGGCGAGATCTATACTCCAGAGGGATGGGTTACTTGGTGGCAGGAAGGCGATTATGGCCGTCCGGAATGTCACGTTATTCCCAAAGAAGCTGATTTCCTCACGCCAGTTCTTCGTATCTATAGCGGCTACTACACTGTCAAGTGCTTCACGTTCTTTAGAAGGCAGAATGCTGGTCATTTTCAGGTTGTGCGCAACATTTCGCCCGGCACTGTGGTTGAAGCATCCTATTATGCGCATGCCTGGTCATGCGATGCGGATTCGTCGGATGCTCTCTCGTGCGGTGATCCGTATGCCTTCTACTTCCGGGTCGGAATCGATCCTACCGGTGGTACGGATCCTTATAGCGCCAACATTGTCTGGAGCTCACCTTACTATCATTACGATAAATTTGGTTTGGTTGGGCCAGTGCAAGCTACCGTTGGTGCGAGTGGCGCGGTTACGTTCTTCACGAACTATTATGCAAAATGGGAGTACAAGCACAACGATGCGTATGCGGATCATATGGTCCTGAAGGTAGTCTCGCAGGGCGAGACACCGACGCCGACAAATGAACCCCCGCCGCCGACCTCTGAGGCGCAGCCTACCGCCGTTGTGCCACAGTCCACGCCCACTCCACGCCCCGATGGCTCGGTAGTTCATATTGTCGAAGCTGGAGATACGATGTTCGGACTGGCGATCCAGTACGGCGTAGACTTGGACGAGTTACGCCGTCTCAATGAAGGCACCGTCGTCGACGACTTCCTCTCTATCGGCCAGGAAGTGATCATCTCTGGGTCGCCGCTCGCTGCGTCTACCGCTACACCTGAGCCGCAACCTGAGACGCCGGCTGAAACGGAGCCTGCGCAACCCCCCGATGCTGGTACTGGGAATGGGGACTTACCGGCTGCACCCGCCGGTGATACGGCTTCACTGTGTGTACTGGCCTATTTCGACGCCAACAATGACATGTTCCGACAGGCCGATGCTGGTGAGATGGCGTTGCCAAACGCCGAGATCACCCTTGTAGGCATGTCTGGGCCGGCAGGAACTTACACAACCGATGGGATCAGTGAACCATACTGTTTCCAGAACCTGGAACCGGGAAACTACATTCTGCGCCACACGCCGCCTTCCGGCTATAAACTTACCGATACCGGACAATGGAATATCCCGTTAAGTGCCGGACAGGTTTCCTCGTTAAATTTGGGCTACGCGCGGGATGAGGGCGCCAATGCGGAAACTGGAACTGAGCAGGAGAGTCCTGGGACGCCGCAAGCAACTGAGAGTGCCGATGAGACTGAACAACCTGGTGGTATCACCAAGGTGCTCAACACGGTCTTGCGCATTACCGGCATCATCGTCCTGGTCCTGGCTATTGCCGTGGGGGTGCTTTTCTTCCTGTCGCGCCGGGCGATGTAGCCACTTCAGCTAATAGCAACGAACAGGCCATCGAACTCTCGATGGCCTGTTTATTGTAGAACCACAATTTGCACTGGTTGCTGGCTAGAAGCCTCTACCATTCATCTTCATCATCATCATCGTCGTCATCCCACTCCAAATCGTCTTCATCCTCTTCCAACTCGTCCAGAGCGTTGTCGTCATCCTCGAAATCGTAGACTGCCTCGAGTTCCAGGGGATTCACATCCACGACTTCGAGTTCAATGCCACACGCTTCGCAGAAAATTCGATCCCACCGCTCTACATCGGACGGGATGACCAATTTGCCGTTACATTCGGGACATCGCGCCATGTTCTTGCTCCTGTAAAGGTTATTGCACTTGGAACCTACCCAAAAATCACTGGTGACGCACCAGAAACACTCGCAAACACAATTTCCGGATAGAGTCTCACTCACTTAGACTATAACGAAAATTCGGATAATGTCAATCTTTTGACTTTTCTCATGACCGTGCTAAGATTGACCATAAGCAACTTAAAATGCATTTATAATTCTATCATCATTACTCTTTATGGAGACATTATTTATGGAGACAATTCTTATACTCCGCATCATTGGCGTTATTATTTTTGGTTCGGCAGGAGCAGCCCTAGGTATTCAGATTGTTGAGATTCCCTCAATCCCTCAAGCGATTCATATCTACATCACTATCGCTGGCGGCATCATTGGAGCGCTGTTCGGCTTTCTCTTTATGCCAAGGCTAACACTCAAGCCTTTCACTCGACTACGTCGCTCTATCCAGCAACTCCCGGCGTCTGTCATCTTTTCTGCGGCAGTGGGCCTGTTTCTGGGATTGGCCTTGGGCGCTATTGCTGCCTATCCTTTGTCACTTCTGCCTCGTCCTCTGGGACAGTTCCTCCCTTTCATTGTTGCGGCTGCCTTTGGTTACATCGGTTTGACAATTACCACGATGCGCCCTGACATGCTGCAAGGCCTACGAGGACGCATTTTTCACAATGAGACCCAGGCTACCACTGCCGAAGAGGCGGAAGAGCAGTGCAAACCGGCGGTGCTGCTAGACACCAGTGTCATCATTGATGGCCGGATTGCCGATATCTGTCGCACCGGTTTTATTCAGGGCGAATTGGTCGTGCCGCTGTTTGTGTTGAATGAATTGCAGCACGTGGCTGATTCTGCCGATACGCTCCGTCGTAATCGCGGTCGGCGAGGGCTGGAAATCCTGCGGCAGTTGCAAGAGGACTCCCCTGTGCCGGTCCGCCTCACCGATGCCGATGCGCCAAGCGTGCGCGAGGTGGACGACAAACTCATCGCCCTGGCGAAGGAGATGGGCGGTTCCATTCTCACCAATGACTACAATCTCAATCGCGTTGCCGAACTCCAGGCTGTGACTGTGCTCAACGTCAATGAGCTGGCGAACGCTGTCAAGACTGTCCTGCTCCCCGGAGAAAGTTTTACGATTCACGTCCTCCAGGCCGGGAAAGAGCAAAACCAGGGGGTGGGCTATCTCGACGATGGCACGATGGTCGTGGTCGAAGAGGGTTCGCGCTTCATTGGCGACACCATCGACGTGACCGTGAGTAAAATTTTGCAGACGGCAGCCGGGCGCATGATCTTTGCCCGGCCCGACAACGGTGAATAATCAGGGAGTTGCCAGGTATGGCCCTCAAGGTTTACAATTACCTCAACCGTGAAGTGCAGCGCTTCAAACCGCTGCGCCCAGAGTATGTGAGCCTGTACGCCTGCGGACCGACGGTGTACGATCACGCCCATCTCGGACATGCCAAGACCTACGTCGCTATGGATGTCATCGTGCGTTATCTGCGCTATCTTGGTTACAATGTCCGTTATGTACGCAACCTTACCGATGTAGGCCATTTGTTAGACACCGGCGAGGATCGTATTAGCCGGGGCGCGCGCCGTGACCGCGTTGAGCCTATGGAGCTTGCGGAAACCTACATCAACAGCTTCAATGACGATATGGATGCCTTGGGCGTCATCAGGCCCAATATTACTCCGCGTGCTACGTGTCATGTCCTTGAGATCATCGGCTGGGTCGAAGACTTGCTCAGCCGTGGTTATGCTTACGAGGCGGATGGCAACGTCTATTTTTCCGTTGAGAAGTTTCCGGAATATGGCAAGCTCTCCCAACGTCATGTTGACGAACAACAGGCCGGGGCGCGCGTCGAGGTCCGTGAAGAAAAACGGCATCCTGCCGACTTCGCGCTCTGGAAACGCGCCGAGCCTGAACATATCCTGCGCTGGCCCAGCCCGTGGGGCGAAGGTTATCCCGGTTGGCATATCGAGTGCTCGGTGATGGCGAATAAGTACCTGGGCACGACTTTCGACATTCACGGTGGGGGCCTGGAGAACATGTTCCCCCACAATGATTGCGAAATCGCGCAGGCCGAAGCCCATAACGATGTGCCTTTTGCCAATTACTGGCTACTTGTAGGCTCGCTCACCGTCAATAGTGTGAAGATGAGCAAAAGCCTGGGAAATTTCCTCACCATCAAAGATGCTCTCAGCCTATATTCCGCCGAGGCGATTCGTTATTTCATCCTCAGCAGCCATTACCGGGGGCCAGTCGATTTCAGCCGTGATGCACTTCAGGCGGCGCAACGCGGCGTCAATCGCCTTCACAACACGGTGCGCAAACTCCGCTATGCCATGCAGGACGCGGCTATGTCTGCGGGAACGGCTGTGCTGGCTCAGGTTGGTAGCCTGGACGACTACCGCGAGGATTTCCAGGCGGCCATGGATGACGATTTCAATACCCCACAGGCGCTGGCGACGCTGTTTGAGTTCGTCAAAGAAGTCAACCGCAACCTGGATGAGAACCCGCACCAGGCTATGGGGACATTAGCCGCAATGGACCGCATCTTCCGTGACTTGGGTGGACGGGTGCTGGGCATCGTGCCCGACAACTTGGAGGAGCGCGAGGGCGGACCGGCTGTTGCAGGCCTGGTGGAGTACCTGCTGGAGTTGCGGCAGGAAGCTCGCGAGGCACGGGAGTGGAACCGAGCGGACGCTATCCGCAGTCGGCTGACTGAGTTGGGCATCCTCATCGAAGACGGTCCTGACGATACGACGTGGCGATTGGTTTGATGAGGTAACACCCGTGCGCGAGTGGCTTTTCGGACGGCAAGCAGTTCGTGAGTCGTTGCGCGCCGGACGCAGACAGCCCGCGCGTTTGCTCTTGCTTGAAGGCGCTGCGCGCGCGCCGATCATCGACGAAATTACCGCAACGGCACAGCAACGGCATATTCCCATCGAAAAATGCTCGCGTCAGATCATCGGGCGTGTCTTGGGCCACGAGGAGCACCAAGGCGTGGCGCTGGAAACCTCCGGTTATCCCTATGCTGACATCCACGCGATGCTGGATCTGGCTGGCGCTCGCCAGGAACCCCCATTACTGCTGTTACTTGATCTAATCCAGGATATCCACAACCTGGGCAGTTTGCTGCGTACCGCCGAGGCTGCGGGCGTTCACGGTGTCGTGATTCAAGAACGTCGCGCCGCCGGCGTGACCCCCGCTACCGTCAATACCTCCTCAGGGGCCGTAGAACACCTTCTCGTGGCGCAAGTGACCAACTTGGCCAAGGAAATCGAGCGGCTTAAGGCACGCGATGTTTCGCGCCCCGATATGTGGGTTGCCGGATTGGAAGATGCGCCCGGTGCACGCCCTTATACGGAAGTCAACATGATTTTGCCGCTGGCGATCGTCGTGGGGAACGAGGGAGCTGGGCTGCGCCGTCTGGTCCGCGAGCGTTGCGACTGGCTGATGTCCATTCCGATGCGTGGGCAGATCAATTCGCTCAACGCCGCCGTTGCCGGGTCGCTGGCCCTCTATGAAGCTGTGCGCCAGCGCGCTTTATAGTTCGAGTACCATCTGCATTAAGGGACGGTGCAATTTGAAGCCCACATCGTACAATGCCTGCGTCAGTGCTGCTTGATCGGCGACGAGTGCGATCACCGGCCATGGCGCAAAACGTCGCGTTGCGTGCAGCGCTTGTCCTACAATAGCACGCGCTCCAGCTTCCCCCGTCTGCGAGTGGGCTAGAATATCCCATAGGTGAAACTGACTGCGCTTGTCGGTTTTGACGCGCAAGGCCAATCGTGCTTCGGTTTCGCCATACATCCAAGCTTCTTCGTGCTGGCCGGAAAACCATAAATTGAGTTTCCGCTCGAAGCCGCCGTAGTTGAATTCGTTGGGCCGGATTTCGAGCACCCACTTCTGGCGGCGATTATAGACTTCATCGGCCAATCTCATCCAAAGAAGGCGATCCTTTGGCTTGCTTGGGCGCCACGCTAGCGTTGTTTCCGATCCGTTAGGCCAGGTCAGATTTGCTGGCCGGATGAGGTGGAGTTGTCGTCCTACTGCTTCGAAACCAAAATGGGTATACAGCCCACAGGCGACAGGGTTGTCCTCACGAACTTCCAGACCAATCCACCGTACGCCTTGCTGCTGCGCTGCACGAATCGCCGCTTCGACCAGCGCGCGACCAATGCCCATTCCCCGGTATTCTGGGTGGACGACGACGTTACCGATCATCTGACCCCGATTGCGGCTTGGGAGCGCGTAGCGCAGCGAAAGATTCCCGACGATGCGTTCTTCTTCGGCCCACACAAAACCAGCCGGTTCCAGGCCCGTACTCAGCCCTAGCGGGGATAGTGCGTTACGCTGTGCTGCCTGGCGCATTTGCGCCAGCATCTTCTGTCCTTGCGGGTCTAGCTCATTTTTGAAACCAAGTGCGATTAGGTCGACGATCGCCAGTGTATCCCGCTGTGGATCTACCGGCCTGACGCCGCTGTGCGCTCTCACGTTAACCACTGTCATCTTTACTGTTCCTGTTTTTGGAGTCTAGCCAACTGAACCCTTTGGCTAGATGTCGCAAAATTATACCATTTTGAGCAAAGTTTGCTTCGGGGCGCAGATTGCGTTAAACGCGCCTCAGTCTATAATTGAGAAAGAATCAAACGGGACTCAGACTACAAAAGTCGACACATTGTCAGTTGCGCAAGTAGCTTTTACAACGGAGATATTGATTGAGACTTCTGTGACCCTTGATAGTCCTTGACTGACCGAACTGTTTTTGAGGAGGAAAGCCGATGAAACGAATTCGCGTGTGGTTGTGCGCAGCTTTGCTGGGGGTCTTCATCTTGACCGCCTGTATCGATCCAACCGTGACCCCACAGGCTGTCGACACACCGGTGGCAGACACAGCCACTCCCGTTCCCCCAACGATGACGCCCTCGCCGACGCCGGAACCACAGGCGGCCTTGGTCAACGGACAGCCCATACTCCTCGCCGATTATGAGCGCGAAATGGCCCTCTACGCAGAATCGATGGCTGCGGCGGGCCAGGATGCTTCTACTGAGGAAGGCCAGGATGCATTGGAGCAGGGACGCACGCTAGTACTGGAAATGATGATCAATCAGGTCTTGATCGAGCAGGCGGCCCAGGCTGCGGGTGTCACGGTCGGTGATGAGGAACTCGATACCACCATTCAGACGCTCCGCGAGGAAACCGGAGAGGAAGCATTTCAACAGTGGCTCGACGATCAGGGCATGTCGCTGGAGGAATTCCGTGTCCGGCTGCGCAACGATATGATCGCCACGCAGATGGCGAACCGCGCCGTCGAAGCGGTTCCCACGCACGCTGAACACATCCACGCACGGCACATTCTTGTCGATAGTGAGGAAGAGGCCCGTCAAATCCTCAGCCAACTCCAGGCCGGCGGTGACTTTGTGAGCCTGGCGCGTACCTATTCGCAGGATACCAGCACCCGCGATACCGGTGGTGATCTTGGCTTTTTCCCTCGGGGCATCCTGACCTCGCCGGAAGTGGAGGCGGCGGCTTTTGCCCTCGAACCAGGCCAGTTCAGTGATGTGGTCCAGAGTAGTATGGGCTATCACATTGTCCAGCTCGTTGAAAGAGTTCCCGATATGGAAATCGACCCAGAGAATTTACGCCTTCTGCGCGAAAAAGCCTCGCGTGAGTGGCTGGAAGGGCTGCGCGCGTCGGCAACTATCGAGCGTTTTGTTCCATCTACACCGTAGGAGAAAACCATGGGAAGCAGAGATCGATTGTTCAATATTCTGAGTTTGGTGATGCTGGCTTTGACCCTCATCACAGTCCTTTGCTACATCCTGATCGCGGTCAATCCTTACCTTCCCTTCAATCCCTTCCCGCCGTCACCTCGGCAGATTGCCGTCGTCGCCACCAGTACCCCCACGCCCACACCGGGACGTACCCCGGTAGCGACGTGGACGCCGACCAATACGCCTACAATCACACCGACACCGCCGGCTACCTTCACGCCGACACCAACGCGCACGCCCACGCCTATCACACCGTCCCCCACACGGACGAGTACCGCAACGCCGACGCCGCGTGTTACGCGTTCGCCGTGGCCTTTCACGTACGAGATCACGTATGAGACACCGCTCTACGGCTGTAACTGGCTCGGGGTTGGCGGCAACGTCGTTGATATCGATGACAATGACTTGGTCGGTTACCCTATCCATATTTGGGGTGGGGGCATCGATGTGGTCGTCACTTCCGGTGATAAGCAGAATTACGGTGATGCGGGGTGGGAGCAGTTCTTCCTCAACAATCCGCAAGAACTCAGGGGCGTGTTCCGTGTCCAGATTCACGACAAGTACAATCCGAATCACCCGCCGGTTTCGCAAGAGATTGTCCTGAACTTCCCTGGTTATTGTTCTCAGTCGCTGGCAAGAATCGTCTTTACCAAGAATCACTAGGC
>JBJYXQ010000218.1:0-2470 GCA_046260035.1 Anaerolineae bacterium | reverse complement strand
TAGGCTGTATGGGAACGCTGTACATTGTTGGTACGCCCATTGGAAATTTGGAGGACATCACACTGCGGGCGATACGTGTTCTCCAGGAGGTGCAGCTGATTGCAGCGGAGGATACGCGCAAGGCCCGTATTTTGCTGGAGCGGTACGAGATCAAGACGCCGGTAACATCCTTTTTTGAAGGGAATGAACGTTACAAAACAGAGACAATTTTGGAGACATTGGCCATTAGCGATGTTGCCCTGATCTCGGAAGCCGGGATGCCCGGCATCTCCGATCCCGGCTATCCGTTGATCCAGGCTGCCATCGCGCAGCAGATACCGGTCATCCCTGTTCCCGGCCCATCGGCGCATACGGCGGCATTGGTCGTATCGGGCCTGCCCACTGACCGTTTTTGTTTTCTGGGATTTCTACCGCGCAAGAAGTCTGAGCGGGAGGCGCGTCTCCTAGAAGTGGCAGCGCTCCAGGTGACGTTGGTGTGCTATGAAGCGCCGCATCGCCTACAAGCAACGCTGAAGGCGTTGCACGCCGTGTTGGGCAATCGGGCCATCGCCTTGTGCCGTGAGTTGACCAAGCATTACGAAGAGGTTTGGCGCGGTGACGTGACGGGAGCGCTGTCACTCATTGCCGAAATCCCACCGCGCGGCGAGTACACGCTCGTGATCGCCGGCGCGCCTGAAGACGCGGCACGATGGAACGTTGACCAGGTGCGCGCGGCGCTGGAAGACAGCATGGCGGGCGGACTTTCGCGTTCGCAGGCAGCGCGCGAAGTTGCCACACTCTCCGGTTGGTCCCGCCGCGACGTTTACGATTTAGAGACATAACCGCGAAGAAAGCATTAACTGGATCATCAACCAGAGGCAAACTCATGATGCTAGATACGCTTCCCCATGTTGAAGCGCGCCCATACTTACTGAAAAACAGCATTCAACACTATGCTTGGGGTACCTGTGGAGACCAGGCCTTTATCCCGAATCTACTAGGTTTTCAACAGGAACCTGAGTTACCCTATGCTGAATTGTGGATAGGCGCTCATCCTAAAGCCCCATCCAGTGTAGTGCTTGGGGAAATGGTAGTCCCTTTAGATCAATGGATTCACACATATCCAGTACAAATTCTGGGAAGCAAGATAGCAAACAAGTTTTCAGATAAACTACCATTTTTGTTCAAGATATTATCTGCGAGTGAACCCCTATCCATACAAGTGCATCCCAACAAGGCACAGGCAAACGCTTTGCATCTTCATGATCCTATACATTATCCAGATGCTAATCACAAACCCGAGCTAGCCATTGCACTTGATTCCTTAACGGCCCTGATGGGGATCAAGCCCTTCGCTGATATTCAAGAAACCCTCAGACGTTACCCGGAGATAGCTAATTTTATCGGAGAGCGTGTGTGCACCAGAGTCCTTAATCCAGCGACTCTAGACCCCCAAAAGCAGCAGACACTCATCCAGACTTTGTTCTCGACTCTGGTCAAGAATTCAATTTCCAACGAGAAGGAATTAGTGCGTGCTATTGCGCAATTAGCTGAACGGCTAAGCAAAGCCTCCTCTTTGGAAGAGATTGAGATTCTCTTTCTGGATCTTAGCGCAAAGTATACCGGGCCGGATGTGGGATTATTCGCGATGTTCTTGCTAAATTTGGTTCACCTTAAGCAGGGGCAAGGTCTCTTTACTGATGCAGGGACTCCGCATGCCTATATAAAAGGCAATATTGTTGAGTGTATGGCTAACTCCGACAATGTTGTGCGTGTTGGTTTGACGCATAAATTTACAGATCCTGAAAATTTGATCGACATCATCAATTATGCTCCTGCTTCCCTTTCTGTCTTGGGGAATAATTCGGATTTAGAAGAGGAGATATATCAAACGCCTGCCTCTGAGTTTCTTGTCAGTAAATTAAAACTCAGTTCATCAACAGAGCGACACGAGACGACTGAAAATGGGCTTAAGATATTTTTGGTGACTAAAGGGATAGCCGTTGTACGTTGGAACTCAAGTTCCAAAGATGGTAGCTTCATTCTGAAGCAAGGTCAATCTATCCTGATCCCTGCTTGTCTTCGTGAATTCCAGTTGAGTACGGAAGCGTCGGCCGAACTGTTTAAGGTGGAAGTACCGATTTTTGATTAGTGGAAGTGAGGTAGATATGCAAACCGAGCCATATTTTCAAAAAGACGCTTATCTCAAAGTTTTCGATGCCAATGTGCTTGCCGTGGAAGGTCAGGATGTGGCATTGGATGCGACGGCCTTCTACCCTGGCGGTGGAGGACAACCGCACGACACCGGCATACTGAAGGCTGGGGACGAGACATGGCCCGTCGTCAACCTGCGGCGCCGGGATGACTTGATCTGGCACACCGTTGAGGGAACGCCGCCTCAGGCAGGAATGAGCGTGCAAGGCGTGTTGGATTGGGAGCACCGCTACGCACTGATGCGCACGCATACAGCGCTGCACATTCTCTGCGGTGT
>JBJYXQ010000217.1:3528-6374 GCA_046260035.1 Anaerolineae bacterium | reverse complement strand
CAGCCTGAACTGTAGAAAGTTTTGCAAAATACGTTCGTGTCAGTAGTTTTCAACGCCGCAGTTACTGGTACTCTCGTGTTAATAAACAGTTAAAAAAGAGAGGGATTTATTCAAAATCCTTGACGAGAGGGGGTAGCTGTGATATAATTGCAATGTTGACGGGATAACGGAGGAACCCGTGCGATGATAAAGGTCAACCTTTTTGCACTCATCCATGCCAAACCCGGCGCTCGTGAAACGATAGTTCTGGACACAGGCAGTGCTGTCATCGATGATCTTGATATTGGGTATCTGAAAGGTGCACTCCACTTCACTCGTGTTGCCTACGGGATTTTGATTAAAGGAACGCTCGACGCCAAGGTTAAAGTTGAGTGTATCCGCTGTTTGACGCCCTTTTATGCATCTGTCGTTATCGAGTTAGAGGACACTATCAGCCTTCCTGGAGCAGATTTAACCCCAGAACGCCCTGTACGTGTTGCTGAGGATGGTTGGGTCGACTTATCTCCGCTCGTCCGCGAAAACACCTGGGTTGCCGTACCCGTCAAGCCGCTTTGCTCGCCAGACTGTCAGGGAATTTGCCCGGACTGCGGTGGCAATATTAACTTGGGCGAGTGTGCGTGCGATAAAACTGCCCCTATTGATCCACGCTGGGGCGTATTACAAACCTTGTTAGAGAAAACCTGATAATCCTTAGGATTATCTGTAGGGTTATCTGTGAAAACGGACATCTGTTCAGGATGGGATTCCGTTAGAAACAACTTGGGTTACACATTTTTTTAGAACTCAAGGAGGCCTATGGACATTGTCAATGAATTATTGGAAAAGGCTGAATCCCAGGGGTATCTGGCAATAGAAGATGTTTTGGATTCCCTTGGAACAGCAGAGGATAGTAAGCCTCTGGCCGTCATCTTGGCCGAATTGCGACAAGCCGGCGTTGAGATTGAGACGGTTGATGACGATGATAACGCTGAGGGCGATGACGACGAACAGGAGCCTTCGCTCGACGAGATCGTCAACGAGGAAATCGAATCTTGGGATGATGAGATGTACGACCTCGATGGGATTGGGGTCGATGACACGGTAGCGCTCTATTTGCGGGAGATGGCCCGCGTACCCCTACTCTCTAACGAAGAAGAAGTCACCCTAGCTAAGAAGATCGAACATGGCCGTGAGGCCAAACGTCTCCTGCAAAACAACGGGCACCACACGGCGGATGAGTTCGCTTGCCTCGAGTCTGTATTCAACGAAGGGGTTGATGCACGCGATCATCTGATCCGCGCCAATACCCGTCTCGTCGTGAGCATCGCTAAAAAGTACATTGGACGCGGCGTCCCGTTCCTGGACTTAATCCAGGAAGGTAACTTGGGATTGATGAAGGCCGTTGAAAAGTTTGAGTATCAACGGGGCTATCGCTTCAGCACCTACGCAACGTGGTGGATTCGCCAGACGATCACCCGTGCGATTGCGGATCAAGGGCGCACGATTCGCGTACCGGTTCACATGAGCGATCGCATTCGCCGATTGTACCGTCGCGCGCAGGAGATCGAGCAGGAACGCGGAACTCGCCCCACGCCGGAGGAATTGGCGGAAGAGTTAGGACTTGAACCGCGCAAAGTGCAGTGGATGATGCGCGTTTCCTGGCAGCCGTTGAGCCTGGAGCGTCCTGTGGGTGAGGACGACGACAGCGAATTGAGCAACTTCATCGAAGACGACCGCACTCTCACCCCACCCGATACGACCTATCAAGGTATGTTGCGTGACCGCATTGAGGAAGTCTTGACCACGCTTAGCCCCCGTGAGGTGCGTATCTTACGTATGCGCTTTGGACTCTCCAATGGGAAGAGCTACACCCTGGAAGAGGTCGGGCAGAAGTTTGGTCTGACCCGCGAGCGCATTCGCCAGATCGAAGGTCAGGCGTTGCGCCGCTTGCGCCACCCAAGCCGCAGCCGCGATTTGAAGGATTATCTGCGATGATGGCGCAGGCAGCTTGCGTGATGATGATGCGTTGCGCGCCGTGGCGCTGGGGAAGCGAGGTCCCGTAAGCGCAACGGTCCGTGATGCACGGAACACGGCAAAAACCCGCCAGCCTCGCTGGCGGGTTTTCTTATTTCTATCTTCGGTTATACTCTCAAACATTGTTACAGGAGGAGAAGCGTGAGCGATAAAAAGAAAGTCCTTGTTTCCATAGCTTGGCCTTATGCCAATGGTGATATGCATATCGGCCATCTAGCCGGTGCGTATCTACCGGCTGATATTTTTGCCCGTTATCATCGTTTGGCTGGCAACGACGTGTTGGTGGTTTCCGGATCGGATTCGCACGGCACCCCGATCACCGTGCGCGCCGACCAGGACGGCATTAGCCCGCGTGAGGTTTTCGAGCACTACCACCAGCGTTTCCTGGAAACCCAACGCGATATTGGCATTTCTTACAACCTTTTCACCCATACCGATACGCCCAATCATCATCGCGTATCGCAGGATATGTTTCTTGGACTCTTGCACAATGGTTATCTGTACAAAGAAACGCAGCAGCAATACTACTCTGAGGTGTCGCAGCAGTTCCTCCCGGATCGCTACGTTGAAGGGACGTGCCCGTATTGCGACTACCCTGATGCGCGAGGCGATCAGTGCGACAACTGTGGGCGGCTGCTGGATGCGTTGGAGCTGAAGAACCCCCGCAGCAAGATCGACGGGGCGACGCCCGTCGTCCGTGAAACGGAGCACTTCTTCATCGATCTGGAGAAATTGGAGCCGCATATCTTGGCCTACCTGGAAAGCGGCAAAGAAGACTGGCGGCCCAATGTGCTCAAATTCTCGCTCAACTACGTCAAAGGCGGACTCAAGGG
>JBJYXQ010000217.1:0-3428 GCA_046260035.1 Anaerolineae bacterium | reverse complement strand
ACCAGTACATCGACGAGGTCGAGGCCGAGGGCCAGCACTATTCGGTCCTGCGCTACGACGCTGCTCCCGCGTGCGGTACGTGGGCGTTCGAGACGTTGCCTGCCGGCCGCGCGTTGAGCAAGCCCAGCCCGTTGTTCAAGAAACTCGATGACGCTGTCATCGAGGAGGAGCTGGCGCGGTTGGGTATTCAAGCGTAGCCCGCGTGTTTGACACTTTGCTCATTCCTGCTAAAATGTTTTCTATGGACATACGCATAGCAATGCACCATCATCATACGCCGACGCCACCCGATTCGGGAGGCGCGTTTGTGCGTGTGGATCGATAGAACGCAGATGCGCTTTTAGGGTCAATTAAGCCCCCCGGATCAACCGGGGGGCTTTTTTATGTCAACGGATTGAACGGATTAGAGTTTGCGTGACTATCCAACTAACGACTACCAGACTATAGGAGGAAGTGATGTCCCAACGGACCGAAATACGACTGTCTTTACCGAGCAAAGGCCGCTTGGCCGAAGATGCGGTTAATTTTCTTGCGGCGTGTGGCTTGCACATCTATAAACCCAACCCGCGCCAGTATGCGGCGACGATTCCGACATTGCCTAATGTCACCGTGTTGTTTCAACGCCCAACGGATATTGTCGTCAGCGTGCGTGATGGGAGTGTAGATTTTGGGATCACCGGGCTGGATGTGACCGCCGAACACGGCGGCGGCAACGGCGAGGTGCTGGTTCTGCATGAGGCGCTGGGGTTTGGCGGATGCCGGCTAGCGGTGGCGGTTCCGGAGACATGGACCGATGTTGCCACTGTGGCTGATCTGGCGACGTATACCCGCAGCCTGGGTAAACCGCTGCGCGTTGCCACGCAGTTTCCCAACCTTGCAGAGAATTTCCTCACACGGAATGGCGTTGCGCCTGTTGCGCTCGTCAAGTCCGAAGGCACGCTCGAAATCGCGCCCGCAATCGGTTACGCGGATTGCATTGTGGACCTTGTCGCATCTGGCCAGACATTGATCGACAACCGGCTCCGCGCGCTCACGGACGGTGTGGTCATGCGCTCCGAAGCGGCGCTCATCGCCAATCGCGCCGCGCTGCGCGACCGCCCCGAGGTGCTCAGCGTGGCGCGCACGCTGTTGGAGTTCACCGAGGCCCACCTGCGTGCCGAGGAGCATCACCTTATCGTTGCTAACATGCGTGGAGAATCGCCGCAGGCCATCGCGCGACAGATTTTCGCACAGCACGTACTCGGCGGGTTGCAAGGCCCGACGATTTCGCCTGTGGTGGTACGCGAAGATATCGCTGCTGCTGAAGCCTCTAGTGGGGCGCTCCACTGGCACGCTGTGCAAGTCGTTGTGCGGCGCGATAAGCTGATCCAGGCCATCGCTGAACTGCGTGCCATCGGCGGCAGTGGCGTCGTCGTCACGCCGGTGACGTACATCTTCGAGGAAGAACCGGCGCGATATAAGGCGATGATGGAAGCGGTGCGTAAGGCGTGATGCGTGATTCGTGGATATTGGTCACGCGTCACGTATCACGGATCAAAATAAGCAGGAGGACACGATGATACGCATTTATGAGAATCCCGATGAAGCAAAGGTAATTTTGAACCGGCGACAGATGTTGACGGTGGATGATGTCCCCGATACGGTACTTACGGGCATCAAGCGCGTGTTCGGCGAAGCGCTGACGCCGGAAGCGGCGGTGGCACGGCTGCTGGCGGACGTGCGCGTTCGCGGTGACGTGGCGTTGCGTGAGTGGACGGCACGTATCGACGGTGTGACGTCGGATGCGTTGGAGGTCCCTCAGACTGAATGGGAAGCAGCCTATCAGGCACTTGATGCTGATTTGCGTGCTGCGCTAGAGACTTCCGCCGGGCGCATTCGTGATTTCCACGCCCGGCAGCCTATCCCCAACTGGACAACCGATGCGATGGGCGGCGTGCTCGGCCAGCGGCTCGTACCGCTGGAACGGGTAGGGATCTACGTGCCGGGTGGAACGGCCCCGCTGCCCTCGTCGCTGTTGATGGCGGCGATTCCGGCGCGGGTGGCTGGAGTGGATGAGGTCATCATCTGCACGCCCGCCGACAAACAGACCGGGCGTATTTCGCCGTTGACACTTGCAGCGGCCTACATCGCCGGTGTTGATCGGGTGTTCGCACTCGGCGGGGCGCTCGCAGTGGCAGCGCTGGCCTTCGGGACGGAGTCTGTCCCGCGCGTGGACAAGGTCGTGGGTGCGGGTGGTCTGTTCACGACGATTGCCAAGCGGCAGGTTTACGGCATCGTGGGTCTCGATGGGCTCTACGGGCCGACGGAGACTGTCGTTGTGGCCGACGACTCGGCGAATCCGGCCTGGGTCGCCGCCGACTTGCTGGCACAGGCGGAGCACGACGTACTGGCGACGGCGATCTTGCTCACGCCGTCGCGCGTGCTGGCGAAGGCGGTGCAGGCGGAGATTGAACGGCAAACCGCAGCGCTCAGCCGCGCCGACGTGATTCGGATATCGCTGGCGGAGCAAGGGGGCATCGTCCTCACGCCCGATCTGGCGACGGCGGTGCGCCTAGCGGATCAGTTCGCGCCGGAGCACTTATGTCTTTCTGTTGCGGAACCAGAAGTGTGGATAGACAAAATCCGCAACGCAGGCGGCATCTTCGTGGGTGAGCACTCCTTCGAGGTGCTCGGCGATTACGTCGCCGGGCCGAGCCACATTATGCCCACCGGAGGGACTGCGCGTTTCAAGGGCCCGGTCAACGTGCTGGATTTCGTGAAGGTCCTCAACATCATTGGACTGGATGCGGACACCGCCCGCCGTCTTGCTCCTGACGCGGCCCGGATCGCCGATGCTGAATCCTTGACAGCGCATGGTGCGGCGGCGAAGTTCAGGTCTCAACGGATTTAGCGGATTGAAACGGATTTTTCGTCTGCTGATTTTGCTCAATCTGCTACGGAGAAAGGAACGACGATGAAATATGTGAAGACAATCTATGATCCGTTGACCTATCAAGTCATCGGCGCCGGTATGGATGTGTACAACGAACTTGGGCCTGGTTATCCTGAGAGGGTTTATCACGAAGCGATGATGATCGCTTTGGCAGAGCGCGATATCCCGGCGCAAAAAGAAGTCACGTTTGTTGCGGAGTATCACGGGAAGCAAGTAGGGCAGTTTCGAGTGGATATTCTGGTGGACCAGGCGGTCATTGTTGAACTTAAGGCCATAGAAGCCATAGATAAAAGCTGTGAAGACCAGATAATCTCCTATTTTACAGCTACAGGACGCGATATTGGTCTGGTTTTGAATTTTGGCGCAACTGAATTTCAAAAAAGACGTTACTTGCCTCCGTATAGTGTGCAGAATTCCCCAGTGTTTCGGACCAAGCGCGACGCCTGGAAAGCAGACTGGATACAACGAAGAATGTCTGCGCTCAAAGAACAGAGTC
>JBJYXQ010000216.1:2111-3216 GCA_046260035.1 Anaerolineae bacterium | reverse complement strand
CCAACACAGTGCGCATCGAGCCGAACTCGTTGAAAAGCCACGAGCCGCCCACGCCAGCGATGATCCCAGCCAGACCTCCCAACAGGCTCAGGACGACGGCTTCCATCAGGAATTGCAGTTGCACGTCACGGGGACGCGCGCCCAGCGCCTGGCGAAGACCGATCTCGCGCGTGCGCTCGGTGACACTGACCAGCATAATATTCATGATGCCGATCCCACCGACGAGGAGCGATACGGCCGCCACCCAAGAAAGCAAGTTGCGGAAAGTCTCCGTCGTAGACGCGCGCATGTCGATGATGCTGTCCTGCGTCGTCATCGTGAAGCCGGGCGAGCTCGCATTCGTGCCAAGAATTTGCATCACAAGCGTGTTCAACTGCGACATCACATCATCCATAACATTTTTGCTCTCTGCCGAAACGTAAACCACCCGCAGGTTGGTGCCACCGAAGCGGCTGTTGACAAACTTCTTGAAGACCAGAGTGATGGGCACATACACACGGTTGTCATAATCCGTAGTCCCCACAACGCCTTTCTCTTCCATAACCCCGACCACGGTGCATTTGACCGTACCGAGGGTGACAGATTGCCCCACCGGATTCGTGTCCCCGAAAAGCTCCTGCGCAACGTCATAACCGAGAATAGCGACCTTGTTGGCGCGGTCATTATCCTGGTCGGTGATAAAGCGTCCTTCGGCCACGGTGTATTCATGGACGTTCACAAAACCCGAGGTGGTACCGACAATCGCTATATCGGTCAGGGTTGTACCGTTGCCCTTCACATCCTGCGAAGTGTTCTGCTCCGCCGATACACCATTGATGCCCGTGATGTTATCGCGGATGGTCGCTAGATCGCTGTATTTCAGACTGGCAGATGATCCTCCACCCATGCCCGGACCGGCACGTTGAAACGAAGGCATAATCATAATGAGATTAGCACCCAGTGCATTGATTTGATCGGCGATATCCGCCTCTGCGCCGGCGCTGATCGCCAACATCATAATAACGGCCGCCACACCGATGATGACACCGAGCGTCGTCAGAAACGAGCGCACCTTGTTCATCATCAGCCCTTCCCAGGCTACTTTCAATGTCTTCCAAAAACTCAT
>JBJYXQ010000216.1:0-2011 GCA_046260035.1 Anaerolineae bacterium | reverse complement strand
GGCTGGCGTGTTCTTTGTCGGAGATGATTTTTCCATCCCGCAGATAGATCACCCGCTCGGCGTGCTCGGCAATATCCAATTCGTGTGTGACCATCACAATAGTCGCGCCGTTGGCGTGCAACTGGCCTAGAATCTGCATAATGTCCTCTGCCGAGCGCGTGTCCAGGTTGCCGGTCGGCTCATCGGCCAGGATGATGGCAGGATCGTTGATGAGCGCACGCGCAATCGCCACGCGCTGCTGCTGTCCACCGGAGAGTTCGTTGGGTTTGTGGTGCATGCGGTCGCCCAATCCCACCACTTCCAGGGCGGCGACGGCCTGCGCACGATGTTCTGCTTCGCTCTTGCCGTTGTCGAGATTGTAAAGCAGCGGCAGCATCACGTTCTTGATGGCATCGAGACGTGGCAACAAATTGTAGGACTGGAAGATGAAGCCGATTTTCCGATTGCGCACACGCGCCAGCTCATTTTTGCTCAACTGGCTGACATCCTCACCATCCAAAACATAGGAACCATCCGAAGGACGATCCAGACAACCGAGAATGTTCATCAACGTCGATTTTCCCGACCCGGACGGTCCCATAATCGCCACGAACTCGCCTTTGTTAACAGCAGCATCTACCCCACGCAAGGCCTTGACGGCGATCGTGCCTTTACCATATACTTTGGTCAATCCTTGAACTTCGATTAGTGTATTAGACATGCGGCGCCTCCACGTTCACGGCATGAAGAAACCGCCACCGGGCGGGCCATCAAATTGCTGTTGCGTGTTGATATTGGATTGGATTGTTGTGCTCGATGAAGTATTGTCAGCCAGTGTCACTACCTCACCGCTTTCAAGGCCGGACTTGACCTCGGCATTGACGTAATCCATCAACCCGATTTCCACCATCCGCATTTCTAACTCACCGTCAGATTTCACAACAAAGACTGCGTATTGACCATCGCCCATTTCGCGCAGCGCCTGCACCGGGACGAGGACGGCGTTCAGAGCTTCACCGGCCACGATTTCGACGTCAGCGTTCATATTGCCAAGCAATTTCACCGGATACGCCGATGTATCGATCGTCGCCCAAAGTTGCACGGCTGAAGTACCGCCCACGGTGGTCAGAACCGGATCAACTTGATAAATCTCACCGGTATACTCGTAGTCGGGCAACGCCTCGAAGACGATGCGCACCGGATTACCTTTCGCCGCACTGCTCATGTCGGTCTCTTCAATCCAGAACTGCACCACCGGCGTACCCAGATTCGCCAGGACAACCGCTGCGCCACTGCAGGTTTCCCCCACGGTGCAATTGACCGCCGTCACCGTGCCATCAAACGGCGCAACAAGCGTCGTCCCCTCCAGCGTTTCCTGTGCGGTCGCCAGATTGCGTTGAGCTTGCTCCAGGGCCAATTCGGCCTCGCGCGTGGCAGGCGTTTTGCCGTCACCGAGATCGGCCACGGCTAACTTTGCCTGTTCCAGGGCCAAAGCTGTCTGCTGCACCTTAATCTGCGCCGCCGTAATTTCTGCGTCATCGGGCGGGGTTTGCGCTTCTTCCAACGCACTCTGGGCGCTCAATAGTTGGGCTTTCGCCGTCTGAATATCGGCGCTCGTAGTGCTGAGTGTGCTCAATTTGTAATTAGCCTGGGCAATCTCGAGGCTTTGCTGCGCGTTATACACGGCATTCGCCGCGTTCTCACGGGTCGTTTCGATGTCCTTTTCCCAATCCCGATCCGGGCTCATCGCATTAGCATAGGTTTCCTGGGCATTGGCCAGGCTGGCAATCGCCTGTTCCAGACTCACCCGCGAGGAAATCGTTTGATCTACGCCGGCTTTTGCCACCGTGTTATTGTAAGAAGTCTGTGCGCTGAGCAGGTTCGCTTTCGCTGAGGTAATTTCGTCCTCGTCCGGTTCCCAGTTGAGCAGGTCATCCAACGCGCTCTGCGCAGTATCCAAATCAGCCTGCGCCTGAAGCACTGCCAGTTCAGCCTGCGCCTCAGCCACCGCCAGGGTTTGCTGAGCTTGCAT
>JBJYXQ010000215.1:0-2705 GCA_046260035.1 Anaerolineae bacterium | reverse complement strand
GGCGTGCTGTACGCGCTCAACGTCGTCTTCAAAACGCTCACGATGATCCTGGTGCTGCCCCTGGGCGTCTTCACCACCGACATCAACGCGATGGTGATCGGAATGGTCAAAATGTGCGTTCCGTATAAAATTGTTTTTATCTTCTCGGCGACGCTGCGCTTTTTTCCGTTGCTGTTTGAGGAAATCCAGACGATCATTGAGGCGCAGCGGTTGAGAGGCTTGGCCTTTGAGACGATGGGACCACTCAAGCGCCTGCGCGTCTACGCCAAGGTTGCTGTCCCGCTGATCCTGGGGGCGTTGGTCAAATCGCAGATGCTCGACATCGTCCTGCAATCCAAGGCGTTCACCGGTAGTTCGCAGCGCACGTACTTGCACGAGACGCGGCTAGGCACGGCAGATTATGCCGTTATCGTTGGCTCTATCCTGTTTCTCATCGCCGCCGCCATCGCCTACTTTGGCTGGGGCATCGGAAAATTTGGAGATTTGTTGATTGGAAATTGAAAATCGAAGAATCGAGTATGATGGGGGGCCACTTCCCATTTTCAATTTGCCATTCCCCCATTTTCAATGTCTTGAAGGAGACCTATGAACCTTGAATTCATACTGAATGGTGCGAGTGTTTCTTTGCCGGATATCTCTGAGGATATGCTCCTGGTGGATGTGCTACGCTCGGTGCTCGGGCTGACAGGAACGAAGCGCGGGTGCGAGACGGGCACGTGTGGCGCATGCTCAGTGCTGGTGGATAACAAGCTGACGAAATCGTGCCGCACGCCGGTATCGAAGATCGCTGGACGCGCTGTAACTACTATCGAAGGCATTCACGCCCCCGATGGCGGCCTTAACGACTTGCAACAGGCGTTCCTGGAATGTGGCGCCGTGCAGTGCGGCTACTGTACGCCAGGGATGATCATCGCCGCCGAGGCGCTAATGCGGGCTAATCCCACCCCGACCCGCGCGGAAATCCGCCGTGCCATCTCCCCGAACCTCTGCCGCTGCACCGGGTACCAGCAAATCGTTGACGCTATTGAACTCACGGCAAAGCGCAGAAATTCGAATTACGAATCACGAATTACGAATGGGGAAGACCAAAATCCAAAATCTAGAATCGAAAATCTAAAATACGTCGGCAGTCCCAAACTCCAAAACGTGGATGGACCGGACAAGGTCTCCGGGCGGGCGAAGTACGTGGGCGACATGCGCGTGCCAGGGATGCTCTACGCAAAGGTGCTGCGCAGCACCTTGCCACACGCGCGCATTGTCACGCTCGATCCCGGCCCAGCGCTGGCTGTTCCCGGCGTCAAAGCCGTCATCACCCAAGCGGATTTTGTGGATCACGGTAACTTCGGCTGGCCGGTGAAGGACGAATATGTGCTGGCTTGCGGCAAAGTGCGCTTCGTGGGTGAAGGGATCGCGGCGGTGGCGGCTGAGACCGAGGCGGCGGCGCAAGCTGGTCTTGACGCCATCGTGCTCGAACTCGAACCTCTGCCAGTGGTGAGCGATATGACCCACGCGCTGGATGCCGACGCGCCCATCATTCCCGACAAGCCCGCAACGCTGACGGCAGGCGGCCTGGGCGAGGGTAACCTGTGCGACCAGCATATTCTTCGCAATGGCGATCCTGCGCCGATTCTGGCCGAATGTCCCGTTGTGCTGGACGAGGTCTACACGTTGCCTCACCAAGAGCACGCCTACATCGAGACCGAGGGCGTGCTGGCGATCCCCGAATCTGACGGCGGCGTGACGCTTTACGCTAATAACCAAAGCCCCTTCATCAACCGCGACACCGCGGCGGCGGTGCTTGGTCTGCCCGAAGACATCGTGCGCGTGATCCAACCGCCGGTTGGCGGGGCGTTCGGTGGCAAGGACGACACGCTTTACCAGACCACGGCGCAGGCGGCGAAGCTGGCGCTGCTCGCCGGAAGGCCCGTGCGGCTGATTTTCTCCCGCGCCGAGTCGATGGCGGCGTCGTACAAGCGCCAGGCAGCGCAGATTCACCTCGCACTCGGTATGGATGCCGATGGCACGTTACAAGCGGCGAAGGTCGAGATGCTGATGGACAGCGGCGCGTATGCATCGATGACTCCAATGGCCTCGTGGCGCGCGACGATGCACGCGGCAGGCGCGTATCGCTATCGCGCTGTCCATGTGGATACGACCGCTGTTTATACTAACAACGGCTTTTCCGGCGCGTTCCGCGGCTTCGGTAACGTGCAAGCCGGCGCCGCTGTGGAAATGGCGATTGATGAGCTGGCGCATCGACTCGGGCGCGACCCGCTGGATTTTCGCTTGCAAAACTGCCTCCGTGAGGGCGACCGTACGATGACGGGCGATCCCATCGACCACGAGGTGGGGCTGGCGGCCTGCCTGGAACAAGTGTGCGCGGCATCTGAGTGGGAGGACAAGCGTGCAGCCTATGCGCAGCAGCCCGCGGACGCTCTCCGCCGCAAGGGGCTTGGCGTAGCCTGCTATTTCCACGGCAGCGGTCTAGGTGGCGAAGGCCACGACTTCTCTGTCTCCACGCTTGCGGTCGACCCGGACAACGGCATCACACTCACCTCCGGCCTCACCGACTACGGGCAGGGCAGCCGCACCGTCTTCAGCTTGCTGGCGGCGGAAATCCTGGGCGTCGATATGCAGCGGGTTCGTATGCTGCGGCCCGACACACATACCGCCATTGACTCCGGCCCGACGGTGGCCTCGCGCGC
>JBJYXQ010000214.1:0-1538 GCA_046260035.1 Anaerolineae bacterium | reverse complement strand
GAATCGGAATTCGATAGCCTAAGATTCGATAACCAATTTGGATTCGAGGAAGCATAAGCATGGCTGAAGACAGCAATCCCACTGAGAAGGTTTGGCGAGTTGCCTTTATTGGCGCCGGCACCATAGTGCAGAGGGGGCACATTCCCGGTTTCCGGCGTGTGCCGGGTGTGGAAGCGATCGCCGTCTGCGACGTGAATGAGGCGCGCGTCCAACAAGTGGCGAGCGAGTCGAACATCCCGCAAGCATACACCGATTACGAAAAGATGTTGTCCGAGGTGCGGCCGGATATCACCGTAGTGGCAACACCCAATATCTTCCACAAACCCATGACCATAGCTGCGCTGGAAGCAGGATCCAATGTCTTGTGCGAAAAACCCTTAGCGCTCACCTATGCAGACGCACAGGAGATGGTGAATTTGGCGGCGGCCAAGAATTTGACACTGACAGTTGGCACCCACTATCGCTTTTCGCCGCCAATGCAGGCAGCACGAGCCCAGGTCGACGCAGGATTCTTCGGCGAGATTTACGCGGGACGCACGGTTTGGCAGCGGCGTGCCGGAATTCCAGGCTACGGCAGTTGGTTCACCAACAAGGACATGGCGGGGGGCGGCAGTCTTCTGGATATCGGCGTACATGCGTTGGACCGGGCGCTCTATCTGATGGACTATCCTGAACCCCTAACGGTCAGTGGAGCAAGTTATGCGAAGTTCGGGCCGCGCGGAATGGGTATCGGCGGCTGGGGAGCCGACATCAGCGCAGCCGGCAGCAATTCACGCTGCGATGTAGACGATCTGTCCTGGGCGTTTGTGCGCTTCGCCAACGGCGCGACGATCCAGTTCCAGGTGGCATGGGCCAACCATCTGCCGGAGCAGTTTTTCACAGAGATTTATGGCATCGATGGCGGCGCCATCCTTGGCAATAAGGAGGGCATCGACCTGTACACGACGATGGGTGGTCGACACGCCGCCATCACGGTTGAAGCGCCCGCCGATCCGGTGGGGTCGTATTCGAGACTGATCGAAAACTTCGTGGGGCACCTGAACGGCAATCCGAAATCGGGCATTGTCTCGCCACGCGAAGCGTTGGTTGCCGTCCGCATCGTGGACGGCATCATGCGTTCGGCGGAGAGCGGGCACGAAGTAGCACTCTAGTCGAAACGCTCAGCCTACACGAGCCGGCGGTCGGCATAGGCAGTAACTTTCACGAAGATCTGGACCGGCAACCATCCTTCCGGGAAGCGACAGAGCATCGAGAGGGGCGCATTGAATGAAAGTCAAAGCAACGCATCATGTAGCTTTGCTCACACCGAATTTCGAGGAAATGCAGAAGTTCTACGGCGACACATTGGGCTTTCGCGTCACGCGTCGATGGGAAGGCCGCGACATCGCATTCATTGATATCGGCAGCACGACAATCGAGCTACTTGGGCGCGATACCGCCACTGCGGAGACAAAACCAACCGGTGGTTGGGATCACGTGGCCCTGCACGTGGACAGCGTGGACGAGGCATACCAGGAACTTGTCGAGAAAGGCGTGAA
>JBJYXQ010000213.1:0-2999 GCA_046260035.1 Anaerolineae bacterium | reverse complement strand
TGCCCGACAAGGCCATCGATCTGATAGATGAGGCGGCGGCTCGACTGCGCCTGGAAATCGATTCCAAGCCCGCCGATCTGGATCAAATTGACCGGCAGGTGATGCAGTTGGAGATCGAGCGTGAGGCGCTCAGGCAGGAGAAGGATAAGGCCAGCAAAGAGCGCTTGCGCAAGCTGGAGCAGGAATTGGCGAATCTCAAGGAGCAAAGCAACGCCCTGCGCGCACGCTGGGAGCAGGAGAAAGCCGTCATCCAGGAGATTCAGAATATTCAACAACAGATGGAGGCGCTTAACATCGAGATTGAGCAAGCTGAACGGCGCAACGATTACGCGGGTGCTGCCGAACTGCGTTACGGTAGGGCGCAGCAACTCGACCACGATTTGGCCGCCGCCGAAGCCCGTTTGGCACAGGTACAAGGCGACCAACCGCTGCTGCACCAGGAAGTCGGCCCCGAGGAAATCGCGCGCGTCGTCTCGAACTGGACCGGCATTCCCGTCTCGCGCTTGCTTGAGGGCGAACGTGAGAAGCTGATGCGCATGGAAGACGAACTCCACAAGCGCGTCGTGGGCCAGGATGAAGCCGTGCGTGCTGTCTCCAATGCCGTCCGCCGGGCACGGGCAGGCTTGCAGCCGCCGGATCGCCCCATTGGCACGTTCCTCTTCCTGGGACCGACGGGCGTGGGTAAGACGGAACTGGCGCGGGCCTTGGCCGAATTCCTCTTCGATACCGAGGAAGCCATGGTGCGCATCGATATGAGCGAGTACCAGGAAAAGCACACCGTCTCACGTCTTATCGGCGCGCCTCCGGGTTACATCGGCTACGACGAGGGCGGGCAACTGACCGAGGCCGTGCGGCGGCGACCTTACAGCGTTTTGCTGCTGGACGAGATCGAGAAGGCGCACGCGGACGTCTTCAACGTGCTGCTGCAGCTCCTCGATGAGGGACGCCTGACCGACGGTCATGGGCGTACGGTGGACTTCACCAACACCATCGTCATTATGACGAGCAACGTTGGCAGCCGTTGGATCAAGGACCTGGGGCCGGAAGGTGCGCGTTCTGAGGTCATGGCTGAGTTGGACCGCACGTTCCGCCCGGAGTTCCTGAACCGGATCGACGACGTGATTCTCTTCGGCAGCTTGACGCGCGAAGATTTGAAAGCCATCGTCGGCATCCAGGTGCGGGCTTTGCAGAAGCTGTTGCACGAGCGCGGCCTCGACATTGTCCTGACCGATGCGGCAGAGACTTACCTGGCGGACGAGGGGTATGATCCGGTCTACGGCGCGCGTCCGCTCAAGCGGGCGATCCAGCGTCATCTTCAAGATCCGCTGGCGCTGGCGGTGCTCGAGGGACGTTTCGCCGAAGGGCAAACCATTCACGTCGATGTGCAAACTGACGCGGGTGGGGAACGCTCGCTTGTCTTCGCGACGTAGTCGTTAACCCAAGTCGCCACTTTGCGTTAGGTCAAACCCTAAAGGTCTACAAAGACCTTTAGGGTTTTTTATATCAGGTCTCTGTTGACGTCTGAAAAGACTGATTGTAGAATAAGTGTATCTTCTTAACCTCCTTATTTGATCAAAACATGGTTTTCCGAAAGACTGTGGTTGATCCCCGAACACGACCACAATCGATCTTAGTGTAACCCGTTAGGATGGAGGTATCGCTATGTTCTACGATCGGAAAGTGCTCCGTTTTGGAAGTTTGCTGTTTGCTCTGGGTACTGGCCTCGTGTTTACCCTCTTCATTGTTGTGACGGCGACGAATGCCGCGCCTCTGCTCGATGCGCCTTGGGAACCGAACGTCAAAGTCAACGATGAGGCTACCGGCGTTGCGGATCAGGGTGCTCCGGCTCTGGCGGCCTCAAAAGTCACCAGTGATGTGTTTGCGGTTTGGGAAGACTGGCGCAATGACGATGTAGATATTCGCTTTGCGCGTTCTGCCGATGCTGGGGTGACGTGGGGCGCGAGCGTTCGTGTGAATCATGACGCAGGCCAGCTCTGGCAATCGGAACCGGACATCGCGGTCAATACGGCGGGCGTGTTGCACGTCGTCTGGCACGATGCCCGCTTGGGCGATGATGACGTCTACTATGCCCGTTCTGTGGATGGCGGGCAGACGTGGAGTACGGAAGTCCGCGTCAATGATGTTTATACCGGCTCGCAAAATGCTCCCGCCATTGCCGCCCTGGGCGATACGCTCTGTGTTGTGTGGGTGGATGGACGCGTCTCGTACAACCGGGATGTGTACGTGGATTGTTCCTCTGATGGTGGCCTGACCTGGGGAACAGATACCCGTGTCAACGATGATACCGGTTCGTATTCCCATTACGGGCCGGATATCGCACTCGGCACCGGCGCGCTTCCTCACGTTGTCTGGTACGACAATCGTAACGCCAACTGGGATATTTTCTACACCCATCTCTCAGTCACTGGCGCTTGGCTCCCCAACGTGCTCTTGAATGACGCGAGTTCGGGTTCGCAGTATCATCCCGCCATCGCTGCGGATGGGAATACCATTCACGCGCTGTGGACCGACTTGAGCAGTGGATCGGGATTTGTGACCGGTGAGATGTCCACCGATGGCGGGGTGACATGGAACGATGATTGGCAGATTAGCGCGACCGATCAAGTCGAAAATCCGGATGTGACCATCGATGGACAGGGGACGGCCTGGGCGACCTGGACCGTGTATAGCGATACGACGTATCGCTTATATGCCGACAGGTATGGCCTTGACGGATGGACCGCGGGGGATATGCTCATCACAGAGACCGTGGATTATTTGTATACTCCGGCGATAGCTGCCGGGGCCACGCGCGTGTATGTCGCGTGGCAACATTACTTCGCCGACAGCGATTCAGACATTCTCCTCGCCATCTGGGATGGCATCGCCTGGGGAGACGCCATCCAGGTCAATGACGAAGGGGATGCTCACCAGGAATATCCGGCGATTGACATCGGGAGCACGGGCACGCTTTATGCCGCGTGGGCCGATTACCGTCA
>JBJYXQ010000212.1:0-4243 GCA_046260035.1 Anaerolineae bacterium | reverse complement strand
GATGGATGAAGTCGGCTCGAAGAGCGATAAGCGTAAAGTGATCCTCACTTCCGTCGGTTATGGCGTCAATGACCTGCACCCGGAGGAACTTTCCTACCGCACCAGGTATCAGGCCCAATCCTTCTTAATCAACCTCAACAATTCGATGACAGATGGCTGGAACATCATGGCATCCAACAATCCGGGGCAGTGGGTGGGTTCGGAAGACTATACCACCGGCGGCACGTGCTTCGGCGACTCTGGCGGGCCGGTCTTCCTGGGAGGGCCGGAGAGCGACACCGTCGTGGGGATCACCTCTTTCGGCAACAGCGGTTGCGCGGGAACAGATTTCTCATACCGCGTCGACATCCAGGATTCCCAGGACTTCCTGAACAGCGTAATAAACGACTACGGGCTCGAGTTTCCCTGATCTTCATTTCAAGCGAAGAGGCTCAAGCGAGTTTTCGCTTGAGCCTCTTTTTTACTGGGTTTCTTACAGAAATACAACGCTCCACAGATAATGTGTTACAATAGGCCCCGCGTGGAAGTCAGACATCCGCGCGGGGTCATTTTATCGAAGAGGTCTCATTCCCATGCAAGAACAAGACGTACGGCGAAATGTGCTCGCGCTGGCGGGCGATTATATCTTCTTCTCGATCGGCTTTGCCTTTTACGACCCGGTGGTCATTGTGCCCGCGTTTGTCAAAGAGTTCACCGGCTCTTCGTTGTTTATCGGCGCGCTCTCTGCTTTGCGAATTCTGATGATCACCGTACCGCAAATTTGGGCCGCCAGTTTCCTGGTTGCGCAGCCGCGCAAGAAGCCCCTGCTGGTGTGGTCCACATTTGGCGGACGTCTCCCCATTCTCTTTTTGATCTTCGCCACGCTATTGTGGACGCGTAGTCACCTTTGGTTGACAATGACGGTACTCACGCTATCCGTCGCCATGTTCTATACTTCGGAAGGCCTGAACGGCGTCACTTGGCCTGCGCTCGTGGGAAAAGTCGTCCCCGATAAGATCCGCGGACGTTTCTTCGGCGCCGGACAGCTCTTTTCCAGCCTGGGGGCCGCCGTCGCAGGGATCATCGTCAGCCGCATCCTCGACAAGGACGGCGCAGCCTTACCTGAACGGTGGGCACTGCTTTTCGGCATCGGCTTTGTGGCACTGATGCTCTCGCTCGTCAGCATGTTCTTCATCCGCGAAGAGGCCGAAGACAAAGCTCCAGGCCGGACCGACGTCCGCCACGGCCTGCGAATGATGCTCCACTACCTGCGCACGGATGCGTCGTTGCGGCGCGTCGTCATCACGCAAATCGTGATCGGCACGGCAGGTGCAGCCTTTCCCTTCTTCATCGTGCGCGCGCGAGAGGCCTTCGTGGGCAACGATGCTATCATCGGCGCGCTGCTAACGACGCAGAGCATCGGCGGGGTGGCGGCAGCATTGATCGGCGGCTACCTCATCGACCGGGTGGGCAGTTGGGCCTCCATTCGCCTGGGCGCCGTGGCCCAAACCGCCGCCCTGCTGTCTGTCATCCTGGCGGGTGCTCTCGGCGCACCGACGCTCTTCTATTTCGCCGCCTTCTTCCTGCTTGGCTTCGTGACCGCCAGTTCGTGGTGGAGCTTCAGCGCTTATCTGCTGGATATCGCCGACAACGAACAGCGTCCCATCTACCTGGCGACGAGCGGCATCCTTAGCAGCGTTACCGTCCTCAATCCACTCATCGTCGGGGCATTGTTCGAGACGCTGCTACCGGGGATAGTCTTCATTATCATGGCAGTGCTCAGCGCGTGCGGCGGCGCGTTGACGTGGACACTGCGTAAGGGGCGGGCGATATCTGTAGGGGCGAGGCAACCCCCAACAGTATCTTCTTGACAAAGGGACTTCGTGTCCAATTTCACATCGCAATCATAAATATGTTAGGGTTGCCTCGCCCTTACATTATGCATAAGGAGTTATAGCGTTGCCATCACAAGCATCAACACAAACCTCGACGAAAGCGGCGGCCCGGACCAATTCGCGGCGCGGGCTGCTCGTATTGTATATCGCGGCAGTCGTCTTCTATTGGATGTCGCTCTATCTATACGTGCCCACGTTATCGGTCTACGCAGCGACGAAGACGGATGACCTGGCACTGGTGGGCATCGTCCTCGCGCAGTACGGCCTCTGGCAAGCGGTAACGCGCTTCCCGTTGGGCATCGCGGCGGACTGGATCGGGCGGCGCAAACCATTCATCCTCGCCGGATTTGCACTCGGCGGATTAGGCGCACTGTGGATGGGGCTGACTGGCTCGATCAACGGGCTGATCGTCGGGCGGGCGCTCTCCGGCCTTGCGGCCAGCGTGTGGGTGCTGCTGGTTGTCGCGGTCAACGGCCAGTTCCCGCCGGAAGAAGCCGTACGCATCACGGCGCTGCTGTCCGGCGTCAATTCCATCGCGCGCATGGCCGCCACGAGCGTCACCGGCGCGTTGAACGATTGGGGTGGCTATCCCGTCGCTTTCTTCGCGGCAGCAGGCGCGGCGGCGCTGGCAATCGTGGCGATGCTCATCGTGCGCGAACCGGCGCGCCCGTCGAAACGGCCATCCCTGGGAAGCCTGGGCAAGTTGATCACCCGGCGCGATGTGCTCACACCGTCGCTGCTCTGCGCCGTGTCGCAGTTCGCCATCTGGGCCGGGCCGTTCACCTTTTCACCGATCCTGGCAAAAAGCCTGGGAGCCACAGACGGGACATTGAGCCTGCTGACCAGCCTAAACATCGCTATGATAATGCTCAGCAGCTTCGCCACATCCGCGATCGCCAAACGGGTGAGCGCACGCTGGCTGGTGGTCTTCAACTTTTCGGTGATCGCGCTCTCCATGGTGATGCTAACCTTTGCCCACTCCCTGACGCTGGTTTTCGCCGCACAAATCTGCTTCGGATTGGCTTCCGGGATCGGCTACTCAGTATTGATGGGCTTGAGCATCCGCGATGTGGACGAAACACAGCGCGCCACGGCGATGGGATTGTTCCAGGCCGTGTACGGCATCGGGATGTTCGCCGGGCCGTGGCTCAGCGGCATTCTGGCGGACGCCATCGGCATCCAGCCGATGTTCGGCGTGGTGGGCGGCGCCTGTCTGCTCATCGGAGTGTTGGGGGTCCAACAACTCGCCAAAGACTGAAAACACGCATCTATTCGGGTCATATCCTTGCGAAGGACACTTTCGCAAAGGTTCCGGACGCGGCACCACAGGTTAAAAAATCCGGTTACCGGTGTATACTTATATGAAGGTGGAGGTCGATATCGAAAAGTAGACGTGCGACACAGAAAGGAGGTGCTGACGTGGATAGGAGCTTGTTTTCCAGACAGAACTGGTGGCGTGATGGTTTGATGGTGCTAGGATGGTTGCTTGTGGTGGGAGTAGCGGTTGCCCTGATCTGGTACAGCTTTGCGAATGAACCTACATCCTCCCCACCTGCCGGTGAAGAAAACACCGTTGTAACACCCTCACCGCAGGCAACAGCCTCTCCCACAGTGCCAGCCGTCCTTCCGCCCACCGCAACCCCTACGGCGACTCCGCAACCACAATCGCCTTCCCCCACCCCAGAACCTACAGCGATCCCACCATCACCGACGCCCACGCCATACATCGTGGCCGGTGTAGATGGGGTCAACGTGCGCACCGGCCCGGACACCAGTTATGAGCAGATCGGATATATCGATCCTGATGGACAGGCGGAATATCTGAGCACCGAAGACAATTGGGTGCAGATTCGCTACGAAGGCGAAGAGGCTTGGGTTTACGGACCGCTAGTCACCGTCTTTGAAGCACAGGAGACCGAAGCACCTGCACCCGCCGAAACGGACACGCCCGCCACAGCGGAGGCGACTGCTGAGACGCCAGCGTCGACTGGGGAAATCACGGCCTGGTCGGACGAGTTAACACAACTGATCAACCAGCAACGGGCCGCACAAGGACTCCCAACCTATACGTACAATGAGCAGTTGAAGCAGGCAGCGCTGCTTCATGCCCTCGATTGCGCCGAACACGGCGAACTGACGCACATTGGCTCCGACGGTTCGACGTTGTCGGAGCGCGTAGAACGCGCCGGATATAGCTCCACGAACGTCACGGAGATCACCGTCACCGGACCGTCGCCAGAATTTGCGATGGAGTGGTGGATGAGCGAGACGCCGCCGGATGACCCGCATCGCCGCGAGATATTGAGCGAGTCGAAGACAGAGATGGGCGTCGCCGTCGTCCCTGCCGGTAGTACGTTCTATTTCGTCGC
>JBJYXQ010000211.1:14288-16349 GCA_046260035.1 Anaerolineae bacterium | reverse complement strand
GGAAAATCGGTCACAAGCTGCCCGACGCGCTGCAATGTCTCGACGACGGCAGCGATGTCGCCGGGCGCCGCACCGCGCACGCCTTCCATGATGCGGCCGGCAGCGGTCTGCGCGATCATCCCGCGCGCGTCTTCTGCACTGATGGGGGCGAGGCGGAAGGCCACGTCGTGCAAGATTTCGACATACAGGCCGCCCATCCCGAACATCAATTGCGGGCCGAATTGCGCGTCGTGCTTGGCTCCCAGGATGACCTCTTGACCGGTGGGCACCATCCGCTGTACCATCGCGCATGTGCGCCCGCCATCGGTGATGCGCTCGAAGGCTGCGCGCACTGCGTCTGCGTCGCGCAGGTCGAGGGCCAGGCCCCCTACATCCGCCTTGTGGACAACATCCGCCGCGATGCGCTTGAGCACGACGGGGTATCCGGCTTGCTCTGCCAGAGTCACGGCTGCGTCTATATTAGCGGCGAGGCCCGAGAAGGGGATGGCAATGCCATAAGCCGCCGCGACTCGCGCAGCGGTCTCTGCATTCAGGAAGCCCGCGCCGTACTGTTCCCATGCCGTGTCCAGGAGTGCCTGTGCCGCTTTGTGGTCTACGTCTGTGACCGGGGTGGGGGTGAGATCGGGTCGCTCGCGGAGCCGTCGATATTCCCACAGTCCGCCGAGTGCACGCCCGGCACGGTTGGGATCGCGATAGTAAGGCACGCCACCTCGATTTAGGGTGTAGATCGCTTCGGTGAGGCTCTCCCCACCGACGAGACAGGCCACGACCGGTTTGTCTGCGCCACGTCCGGTTTTCACCATTTCCTCGACCACTTCGTTCACCGGTGTGATTGCCTGCGGGACGAACATCGTCATCAGCATGTCCACATTGGGATCTTCCAGCAGGATTTTGCCCGCCGCGCTATACATTTCTGCGCGCGGTCCACCGAGCATATCGATGGGATTGCCCAACTGCGTCCCCGGCGGGGTCACAGCCTTGAGCCGTTCCTGGGTCGCGGCGCTAATAGGCGCCATCACGAGGCCCTGCCGGTCGAGCGCGTCGGCAGCCAGCGCCGCCGGTCCGCCGGCATTGGTGAGGAGCGCCACGCGATTGCCGCGTGGAAGCGGTTGTGTGGCCAACGCCATCGCCACGTCGTTCTGCTCCTGGAGCGAGTGGACTATCACCACGCCGGCCCGGTGGCAGGCGGCGACGTAGGCGTCGTTGTTGCCCGCCAGTGCGCCGGTATGCGACGCTACGGCTTGCGTTCCGGCTACTGTCAGCCCGGCCTTGAGCATAACGATGGGCTTGTTGCGATAGACGCTTGCCGCCGCGTCCACGAAACGCCGCCCATCGGGAAGGCCCTCGGCGTAGACGCTGATGACGCGCGTGTTGGGATCGTTTTTCATCATATGGATGCCGTCGGCGATGTCCACATCCAACTGATTGCCCAGGCTGGCAATGCGGCTGTACCCCACGCCGACGCTGCGTGCCCAATCGATGGAGCCGCCGCAGATCGCGCCGGAGTGCGAGACAAAGGCAATGTGACCCGGTTCGGGCATCATCGTGATAAACGTGGTGTCGAGCGGCAGGTGCGCGTCCATCACGCCGACGCAGTTCGGCCCGATGAGACGCATGTCGTACTGCACGGCGATGTCCTTGAGGGAGGCTTCCAGTGCAGCGCCCTCTGGTCCTGTCTCACGGAATCCACCGGTGATGACGATCACGGCCTTGAGACCACGCTGTCCACATTCGGTCAGGGCCTGAGGCACGGCCTCGGCGCGGATCATAATCACCGCTAATTCGACGGGATTTGGTACGTCAAGGATGCTCGGATAAGCTGTTAGGCCCTGAATTTCACCGCCTCTGGGGTTGATGGGGTAAATCGGTCCGCGGTAGCCGTGATTGATGAGGTTGTGGACCACGCCATAGCTTAGTTTGGCGGGGTTGGCGCTTGCTCCAATCACGGCTATTCCTTGCGGATTGAAGAAGGCCTCGCCGAGTTGTTCGTCTGTCATGTATGTCTCCTGCGATAATCTTAAAACAGGTTGTATCATACCCAAGCACTTGTTTTTGTCCAAT
>JBJYXQ010000211.1:11796-14188 GCA_046260035.1 Anaerolineae bacterium | reverse complement strand
TTTATCCGACCGCCAGACGCGCGCTGGCTGCGAGAGTTGTGTGCGTTTAAGCCAGACCATCGACTGCTAGACGTAGGCGGCGGCACGGGGCGCGTGTCGCAGTATTTTCGTGGAGATGTGGCCTCGATCTGTATCCTTGATGTATCGGTAGGGATGTTGCGGGAGGCGCTGGCGAAAGGTGGCTTCTGCGCTGGTTCGGGGGTGGCGGAGCGTTTGCCGTTCCGCGATGGCGCGTTCGAGCGGATCATCGCTATCGACAGTTTTCACCATTTTCGTGACCATCGCCGTGCAGCGGGCGAATTGCTGCGCGTGCTGGCACCAGGCGGACGGCTGGTCATCGAAGAGCCGGATGTGCGGCAGTTCACCGTCAAACTGGTAGCGCTTGGTGAGACGCTGACGTTGATGCGTAGCCATTTCTATCCGCCCCACGAACTGATGCACTTCTTCGCCACGCCTGATGTTCACCTGACGCTCCACGAATCCAATCCGAATTTCTGGTTGGTGGTGGACAAAGTTGCTGACTGACTTGATGCTTTGAGAGGATCGTCAGATCCCCGTTATGCACTTGAATCGGGGACCTGGCGATCCTCTCCGAGTATTGACTTTTGAGCAAAGAATTAGCGTTAGCCCAGCACGCCTTTTTTCATGAACATCGACGGCGGCAAATTGAAGCCATACTGCTTGAAAACACTGTCGCTGTCGGGACGCACGCCGGTAGGGCCGTGGTAGCCGGCGATTTTGCCGTCTGTCCCGTCGCCCTCGTCGTAGAATTGGTAGATATCCTGCAAGATGACGGTCTCCCCTTCCATCCCCAAAATTTCGGTGATGTTGGTCACTTTGCGACTGCCATCGCGTAACCGGGCGGCCTGGACGATCATGTGAATGGCCGAAGCGATCTGTTTGCGGACGGTAATAAGCGGCAGATCCACGCCCGCCATCAGCACCAAGGTTTCCAGGCGTGAGATGCAGTCGCGGGAGCTGTTGGCGTGGATCGTCGTCATGCTGCCGTCGTGACCGGTGTTCATTGCCTGGAGCATATCCAGCGCCTCACCGCCGCGGCACTCACCTACGACGATGCGTTCTGGGCGCATCCGCAGCGAATTGATCACGCACTGGCGGATCGTGATTTCGGTGGGGCTGGTCGGGTTCGGCTTTTTCGTTTCCAGGCGCACGACATTGCGCTGGCGCAGTTGCAACTCTGCGGCATCCTCGATGGTTACGGTACGTTCATGCTCGGGGATGTAGCCAGAGAGGATGTTGATGAGCGTGGTCTTGCCGGAGCCGGTTCCACCGGAGACGATGATGTTGCGCCGCGAGACCACGGCAGCTTCCAACAGCCGCGCCATATCTTCGTTGAGGGATCCGAAGCGGAGCAGATCGTCGACAGTGAGCTTATCCTTAGAGAATTTACGGATGGTAATGTTCGGACCGTCGATAGAGCACGGGCGGATGACGGCATTCACGCGCGATCCATCCGGCAGGCGTGCGTCGATCAAGGGAGTATCTATGTTGACGGGACGCCCTAACGGCAGCACGATGCGCTTGATGATGCGTTCAACATGATCGTCGTCCAGGAATTTATAACCGGTCTCGCGCACGCGGCCATCCTTTTCCACAAAAATGATGTAGGGGCCGTTTACCATGATTTCGGTGATGTCGCCGCGCTCGATGAGGGGCTGGATAGGACCGTAGCCAAAGGTTTCATCCAGCACGTCGCTGACAAAGTCTTCATTGCTGGTGTTCGCCGGCAATCTGAAGTTGCTGCTACTCATCAGTTGTTGTAGCTTTTCGAGAGCAGTTTTTTCGTATTCCGGGGTACGTTCTAGCGGCAGATCCAAGGAAGTGTCGGGCGCAAGAAATTTCTGCCGTAGAGTATCGGCAATTTGTAATTTCATGCGCAGAAGCGCTGCCTGACGATCGCTGATGGCGCCACGCTGCGGCGGTGTCCCCGACGGTTCCGGCTCCAACGGGCGGAACATCGGGTCTGGCGGTTCTTCGTTTTTCTCGACTTTGGCTGGCTGCGACGCCGGTGGCGGTGCCGGTGTTGCGTTGGTTTCGGGTTGGTCACGCCGTTTGAAAAACGTCATCGTTCCTCCTCTGTTCCAGGCCGATCCGAAATACCCAGAACATCGTGCATGCAGATAGAAAGATCTGATGCAATCATAACATGTTCTTGATGTCTGTCAATAGATAATCTTACCAAAAACTAACCAAGGGGTTTCTCTATAGAAACACTCTTTACTCGATACGCTTGCTCCAAAATCCCTTTCATATCCCCGGCTTTTAGGCTGAAATGTCGAGCCGGCAAGAGCTTGAAGTGCATTGCGCTAAAGAACGATAAGATCCTGCTCTTGTTCTTCTTTTGTCTTGCGAGTATAATCAAAGCGTAAGG
>JBJYXQ010000211.1:0-11696 GCA_046260035.1 Anaerolineae bacterium | reverse complement strand
GTCAACGGCGAATTTTCGGATAAATTCTAAGTGTTCATCAGTTGCATGGACGAATCATTGCCAATCAGGAGTGTGGAATGGGACAAGCGGCGGATTGGGTATTTTGGATTGTCATGCTGGGGTTAATCATCGTTTTCCTCTACGTGCCACAATGGATGGCGCGTCGGCGGCGTCAACAGCGGGAACAAGAGCTAGCTGTCGGGGATCGCGTTATCACGATTGGCGGCTTTATTGGAACGCTGACCCGTTATGACCGTGAGGCCAATGTTGCCCGTATTCGCCTGGCTGAAGGCCTCGAAGTGGATATCCTTCCTAGTGCAATCGGCGGCAAGCACGTCCCACACGAGAGCGAACACGAATAAGCGTATAGAGGGAGTTGACGATGCATCTTTCCGTTGCTGCGAGCAAGATTAACAAATGGGCCGTGCGCGAGAGTGGCGACACGCTGGAAATGATCGAGCGGCCGCATGGGGGAATTTCCTTTGTGCTGGCCGACGGACAAAGTTCCGGCGAAGCTGCCAAAGCTATCAGCATTCGCGTGGTGCGCAAAATAGTCTCTGAGTTGGCCGAGGGTGTGCGCGACGGTGCTGCGGCGCGCGCGGCCAACGATATGCTCTACGAGCACCGGCGTGGCAAGGTGTCGGCGACCCTGATTATTCTTTCTGTAGACCTTGATAGCGGCTCATTGGTGATCACGCAATGTGGGAATTCCGGCGTTTACGTGCGCTATCCGGCGGGCGATTTACAATTGTTGGAGAGCGAGTCGCCGCCATTGGGCTTTCATCAACATACACGCCCTACAGTGGATCAGATCTATCTCGAGCCGGGTTTGATCGCGCTGGCTTTCACCGATGGACTGATTCACGCGGGTGCGAATACGGATGGTGCGTTGGATATTCCGAAGGCATTCGAGTCTCTTTGGCAAGTCACGCCTTCTGCACAGGCCGTAGCCGATGGAATGTTGGAGCGGGCGATGGCGGCGGATGACGGAAGGCCAAAGGATGACACGAGCATTCTGGTGCTGCACGTGCAGTCCGGTGAACCAAAAGGCCCGCGTTTTATGCGTGTCGAGGTGCCTGTCCCGGACCTGTAACCCGCCGGTGCGGCGATGATATGGACGCGCGTCAACTTATTGGGATTGTTGGTCCCTGTTCCTCAGGAAAATCCACGTTAGCGCGTGCGCTACGGGCGTTAGGTCATCATGTCAAAGAAATTATGCAGGAGCATTCTTCCGCACCTGCAATGTGGCAACGCATCACCAATCCCGACGTTTTAATCTACCTGGATGTCAGCATGGACGTTGCTGCGCAGCGTGAGGGGTTGGAACAGCCTTCTTCGTGGTGGGTGGAAGAGCGTGAGTTTCGTCTGGCGCACGCGCGCGCTCATTGCGATTTGTATATCGATACTTCAGCATTAACGCCGGAGGAAGTCCTGGCGCAGGTGTTACATTTTCTCAATTCTTGATTCTCACACGACACATTGACATTCACGAAAGGAGATTGGCATGAGCAGACAATCACAACAGGCGCGGGATCGAGCCGCGGAACGCGTCGCCAAGGGCTTGCCGGCGATGATCGATGAAGCATCGGCGACACTGGAGATGTTGCGCACAGAAGCCGACCGGGTGCGCGGCTTACTGGCTATGTTCGGCCTTGGGCGGCGGATTCTGGTACCGCCCGATGAGATCCACGTTGTGGTCGGCGATGGGCGGCATATTTTCGTTCTATCGCGGAAGAGCCGCGTTTTCGGGCAGACGGCCGATCGCTCTTCGACCTACTGGCTGAACCGCTTATCGCAGGTCATCAAACTCAAAACGATCAGTTTCACTGTGCCCATTCGTGGCGATAATGACGAAGGTGTCCCGGCGCTGGACAGCAGCAAGGTCAGCTTCAACCTTTGGGCGCACGCCGTTGCTAAACTCAACCCAGACAAGGCCGAAGTGGCTGCGCAACGCGTTGGTTTGGATGCCACCAGCCTCATCAACACGATTACGGAGGTCGGTACGGCGGAATTGGTCGCTGCTGCTGCGACGATGACGCTTGAGGAAATTATTGCCCAGCGGCAGAAATTGGCTGAAATTGCCTTCCCGCAGGTGAACCAGATTCTCTCGGAGTTAGGGTACGATCTGGCGCTGCTTACGATCACCAATCTGGACGGCATAGCGTACAATAAACTCATCAATCAGGCCGAAGCGCGCATCTCCAAGGAGACTAGCATCTCCACCAACCGCGAGCAGGTGGCGGAATTGCAGGATGACGAAGCCCGTCAGCGGCAAGAGTCCGAGATCAAGGCGACGACGGAGAAGAAGCTGGCTGCTGAGCGTCTGGACGCTGAGCGCGAGGTAGAGACGGCGACACTGAATCAGCAGGAAACGCTCGCCATACAACGGCATGAGGTCCAACTGAAACAAGTTGACCGCGATAAGGATGCTGCGCGCGCCACGCACGAGGTTGAGTTGGAGAAAGTGCAATTGGGGCAGAAGCTCTCCGAGGCTGAAGTCGAAAAGCAGGCGCAGTTGGCTCGTGTCACGGCCGAACGTGATGCGGAACTCCGCGCAATGCAACAAGAGCGCAATGCCAAAATCCGTCTGGCGGAGACCGAGGCCGAAGCCGAACGCATGGCAGCGGAACAGGTGCGCAAGATCGAACGCGACGCCGAACGCACCCAGGCGGAGGCCAAGCGCCTGGAGCAGGAGGAACTGGCGAAGGCGGAGCGTGCCAAGCAGGTGGCCCTGGTCGAGGCGGCACAGTTGGGCGAGTCGCTCAAAGTGGAAGCTGAGTCCGAATCCCGCGCCCTGCAGATCAAGGCAGAGGCTGAAACCAAAGCTGAACTGGTGCGCGCGGACGCGGAAACACGCGCAGAGTTGATTCGTGCTGAAGCCGAAGCTACGGCAACGGAGAAGCGTGCTCAGGCCGCCAAGGTCCGCGCCGAGGCCACCCGTGCTGAAGCAGCGGCTCCCGGTTTAGCGGAGGCCGAGGTCGACGCGGCGCGCGTGGAGGTCTCCGAAAAGCAGGTCTCCGTGACGCGCGCTGAGGGGCTGGCCAGGGCCGAAGTCGCGCAGGCCCAGGCTACAGCCGAAGCTGAGCGCACAGAGCGCCTCAAAGAGATTGAGATCAACGCACAACGCGAACTCGTCAAACTTTACGACCAAGCGCCGGTTTTGGTTGATCTGGAGAAGTTGCGCCTACAGTTTGCCCACGAAGAACGCATTGCCACGCTTCAGATGGAAGCATATCTCAAGGCGTTTGAGGCCCTGGCGCCCAGTTTGCAGGTGCGCATCTACGGTAGCGGTGGGCAAACGACGCAGATTATCACCGATTTGATGTCCATGGCGCAGGGTGTGAAGGCTCTGGGGGAAGAGGTTCCTGTCGTGGGACGGCTGGTCGGGAGTGGAGCCGGGACGGAGGCGTTGAGCTGGCTGCCCAAATTGGCTGACTTTGTGCCGTTCATCCGCCAAGTCATGGCTGATACAAATCCCCGTATGTTTACCAGCCTCAAAGTGACCGATCTGCTCGACCGCCTGGTTCCTGTACTCGCCGGGCGCGAGGATTTGCTCACAGCGCTGAACGCTTTACGGGATGATGCCGGTTTCCGTGTCGTGGGCGACGTGCCTGTTGTGCCGTTATTGCGTCTGTTGGGGATCAAGGTGCCCGAGACGACCGCGGAGTCTACCGCCAAACCCGTCGATGTCGGTATTGTCGTCGAAAGTGATGAGCAGCCTGACGAGGATCAGAAGTCCGTGGCTGCTGCAATCGCGTGATGAGTGACGCAACGGCGCAATTTCCCATCGTCTCCTTCGTCGGGCGCTCGAACAGCGGGAAGACAACGCTGCTGGAAAACCTGATTGTGCTGCTGCGGCAGCGCGGCTATCGGGTGGGTGTGGTCAAACATACGCTCCGCCAGGATATCGAAACCGATATTCCGGGAACCGATACCCACCGGATGTGGGACGCGGGCGCTGAACACGTCGCGTTTGTCACGCCGGATCGCATCGTCCACACACAGCGCTACGCGCAAGCACCGACGCTCGATTTGGCACTGGCAGGCGTCCACGACGTGGACATCGTGATTGCTGAGGGTTTCAAACACGGCCCTTTCCCCAAGATTGAGGTGACGCGAGCGGCACGTGACCCCAACTTGATCCCTAACGTCGAGAGTCGCATTGCCTGCGTGACCGATGTCCCCGATTTGGCGTGCGACTTGCCCCATTTCGGATTTGACGACGTCGCGGCGCTGGCGGATTTTATCGAGAACACGCTCATCTGTGGGGCGTAAGTGATGGGGCACTGGCAAGAGGTCGAACATACCGCCGATCTCGCGCTGCACCTGTGGGCCGACGACCTGCCTGACCTATTCGGAACGGCGGCGCGGGGAATGTTATCGCTGTTCGTAGAGATCGACGCTGCTGCGCCGCACAAGACGACGACGCTAACCCTGACGGCGCTGGATGTGGAGACGCTGTTGGTTGACTGGCTCAACGAGTTGCTCTATCTGCTGGAGGTTCAAGGGACAGCATACACGACCTTCGAGTTTACAGCATTGACATCCACTGCGTTGACGGCGACCCTGCACGGTGGCCCGGTCGCTGCCTATATCGCCTACGTCAAAGCGGCGACGTTCCACGATTTGGTCGTCGTCGCCACGCCGGAAGGATACGAGACGGAAATTGTCTTCGATACGTAAGGGGTATCTTTGTAGGAATTTGGGGGATAGAGATTTGGGGCGGACGCAAGCCCACCCCAAATCCACTCTTCTCCCCTTTTTGAGATGATAATGGGGTGTGAAATGGCGCAGAAAAATGATTTTGCACAGATTAACGATTATGTTTGGGAACTACCGGCGGGTTACGATGGCCGGATGCGCGTGCCCGCGCGCATCTACGGCAACGAGGAGGTTTTCGAGGCGGCATTCCGCGATAGGTCTGTAGAGCAGTTGATAAACGTAGCGATGCTGCCGGGGATTGTCAAATACGCGATGGCGATGCCGGATATGCATCAAGGCTACGGTTTCCCGATCGGGGGTGTGGCTGCTTTCCGTTACGATGAGGGGATCATTTCCCCAGGCGGTGTTGGGTACGATATCAACTGTGGGGTACGGATGCTCGCTTCGCAAATCGACTACGCGGCGCTTGAGCCGTATCTCAAAGACCTCATCGCAACCATCGACCGCAACTGTCCGAGCGGGGTAGGGGGCAAGGGTGCTGTCCAATTGTCCGACAAAGATTTGGACGATGTCCTGGAGCGCGGTGCAGAATGGGCGCTCTCCAAAGGCTACGCGCAGCGCGATGACCTCGAGCGCACCGAGAGCCGTGGACGCATCGCGGGCGCGCAGGCTGCGACGGTGCCGCAGCGGGCAAAAGAGCGTGGGCGACCGCAGATGGGATCGCTCGGTGCGGGCAATCACTTCCTGGAAATCGACATAGTGGATGAAATCTACGATGCCGAGGTTGCTGACGTGATGGGACTGTCGCGCGATCGCGTCGTTGTGCAAATTCACTGCGGTTCGCGTGGCCTGGGTCACGAGGTGTGCGGGCAGTACATCCGTATGTTGCAAGATGCGCCCCGGCGCTACGGCATCGATATTCCCGACCGCGAACTGGTCGCTGCACCGGTGGACTCGCGTGAGGGACGCGAATATCTGGCAGCGATGGGGGCAGCGGCGAACTATGCCTTTACCAACCGGCAAGTTTTGGCGCATTTCGTGCGGCGATCGTTCGAGCAGGTACTGGCGGGCAAAGTAAAGAATTGGGACTTGAGCCAGGTCTATGATGTAACGCACAACATCGCCAAGATTGAGGAGCACAGCGTCGGTTCGCAGCGCATGCGGATGATTGTGCATCGCAAAGGGGCAACGCGTGCATTCCCACCGCGCCATCCCGATTTGCCCACCGTCTACCGCGAAATCGGACAGCCAGTGCTCGTTCCTGGCTCGATGGGAACGGCGTCCTACGTCCTCGTGGGAACAGCATCGGCGATGGAGGATACCTTCGGCTCCACTTGTCACGGCGCGGGGCGGACGATGAGCCGCAACGCCGCGCGCAAGCGCGCGCGCGGCGAAAAGGTCCGTGCGGACTTAGCGCAGCAAGACATCGTGGTGCGGACGGGAAGCCTCAAAGGCCTGGCAGAGGAAGCGCCGTACGCCTACAAAGACGTGAGTATTGTTGTGGATTCGGTGGTCGGCGCAGGGCTAGCACGGAAAGTCGCGCGCGTGCGCCCGGTGGCAGTCATCAAAGGATGAGGATTGCCTAACGACTTCTTATCAGCAGATTGAGCAGATGAAGCAGATTTTGAACTAGCGGTGAACGATCTGCTCAATCTGCTGACTCGGCCCGACTTTAGCGAAGTCGGGCTTATTTGTGCTTCAGTTCGTCTTTTAGCGCGATACCCAGGCGGTGGATGCCTTCGACGATGAGCTCTGGCTGCGCGTTGGAGAAGTTCAGGCGCATGGCATTGTATCCGCCGTCTTCGTGGGGATAGAAATTGACCCCCGGTACGTAGGCCACTTTGTTTTCCAACGCGTGCGGCAAAAGGGCCAGGGTGTCGATGCTCTCCGGCGCGCGCGCCCACAGGAAAAGCCCACCCTGTGGTTGTGTCCAGCTTGATTCCTCGGGCCAGAATTCGCTGAGAGAATCGAGCATCACGTCGCGGCGCTCCTTATAAACTTGGCGGATTTTGCGCACGTGAGCCTTCAAAATGCCGCGTTGCGCCACGTCATTGGCGATCATCTGATCGAAGGTGCTGCTGTGCAAGTCGGCGCCTTGCTTGGCTTGTACAAGCCGGAGCGCAATCTCTGCCGGGGCGACGCTCCACCCGATGCGCAGGCCCGGTGTCAGGGTTTTGGAGAACGTCCCCAAGTAGATGGTGCGTTCGGGGGCTAGCGATGCAATGGGGATGATATCCTCGCCTGTATAGCGTAGCGCGCCGTAGGGATCATCTTCGACGATGAGAAGATCGTGTTTGCGGGCGATTTCTACGAGCAAGTGGCGCCGATCCTCGGGTAGGGTGGTGCCAGCCGGGTTGTGAAAATTGGGCAGGACGTAGATGAAGCGTACCGGCGTTTTCTTGACGACGTCTTCTAGCAATTCCACTTGCATGCCGTTGTCGTCTAGCGGGATGGTGGTGAATTCGGCCTCGTAGGCGCGCCATGCCTGGATGGCCCCCAGGTAAGTGGGGCGACCTGTGATCACGTAGCTTCCGGGATCGATGAAGATTTTACCGATCAGGTCGAGGGATTGCTGCGAACCGGTGGTGATGACGATGTTGTCTGGGCTGTGTTGGATGCCGTATTTGCCCATAGAATCGGCGAGAAATTCGCGTAAAGGCCGGTAGCCTTCGGTCGTGCTGTATTGCAGCGACAGCTTGGGAGCTTCACGCAGCAGGAAATTGCATGCTTCCTCGATCTCTCGCACCGGGAATAATTCCGGAGCCGGTAGCCCGCCGCCAAAAGAAATCATGTCGGGCTGCTGGGTGAGTTTGAGCAGTTCCCGTATGGTGGAACTCTTCATCTTCCGCGTGCGTTTTGATAGAAAGCGTTCCCAGTCAACGTGTGTAGTTGCCGAATTTGCATAAACGGTCATAATTACCTCCCAAAGTACGGTAAAAAGCCTGTCAACGCTTTGACAGGCTTTTATTTACGCGAATATGCCCCAGGCTAAACAAGCCCGGAAACGCAAACAGGCATAGCATAATGCATAGGCTGAATTGTATCATAGATTTCGTCTCCTGTGCTTTAATTGTATGCTACGCGTCAGCTGCCGTCAAACGTTATCTGGGTATGAATGACGTGACTTTCCTCGTAATAGCTCGAACTTGCCCTGCTTGTTCACTATGTTAAAATGTTATTGTTGATGTCATTGCTGATCCGTGTGTAAGAAACTACACTATTTCGGCTCCATTGAAAGCGTATAAACGTTTAGAAAGTCATGTTGGGATCAGTACTCGAATGTGAGGTTAAAGGGATGAAAGCAGAACGTGCCAACCGCGTTTTTATCGCCTATCTGGTGTTGACCGATATGGCTATGGCGGCTTTGGCCTTTGGACTGGCCTACGTCTTCCGTATAGTGCTGCCTTTTCCCGAACCAGCACAGGGGATGCGTTCCTTTGGCGAGTATATCCCTATGCTGTTCATCCATGTCTTCTCCGTGCTGGCGGTTTTCCTTTCCTTCCGGCTCTATACCCTGCATCGCAGTTCTCGGGTCGATGAGTTCTATGGGATTGTAGGGGCGACGTTTGTGGGTACGTTGATGGGGGTAGCTCTGGCGTCTCTAGGGCTGCGAGGTTTCGTCGTAGGGCAGGATTACTCCCGCGTGATGGTCGCGTATGCCTGGTTCCTCTCGATGCTGTTGATGGCCGTCGGTCGATTGTTCAACAGTTGGTTACGTCAATACTTGATTCGAAACGGGTGGGGTAGACGACGGGTGCTGGTCGTCGGAACTGGAGACATCGCTCGCATGATCCTGCAGAAGATCATGTGGACGCCTGAATTGGGCTATGATATGGTCGGTGTGGTGAGTTTCCACGAAACGGATCAGACGACGTTGCTAGAAGTTCCCGTTGTGGGCGCGGCCGATAAACTGGGACAGATTATTGATGCGCAACAGGCCGACGAGGTGATCATCGCGTTGCCTGAGGAGACATCGCATCATGATATTTTGTGGTTGATCTCCGAGTGCGAGCGGGGTAGGGTAACGATTCGCGTGTATCCTGACCTGTTCCAGATTATGGCCGGTCCGGTCAGCATCGGCGAGATGGGGGGAATCCCGATCTTGACCGTCCGTGATATCGCCCTGACCGGTTGGCGGCGCAGTGCCAAGCGCTTGATGGACGTTGTGGGGTCTGCGGCAGCTCTCGTCTTCCTTTCGCCCTTTATGATTTTGACAGCGATCGCCATCAAATTGGAATCGCCTGGCCCGGTTTTCTTCGTGCAGGAACGGATGGGGTTGGATGCGAAGCCTTTCCCGATCTTGAAGTTTCGTTCGATGCGCGCCGACGCCGAAAAACACGGCACCTGGACAGCCAAAAACGATCCGCGCCGCACGAAGATTGGTGCGCTGTTGCGTAAAACGAACATCGATGAATTTCCGCAGTTTATCAATATTCTTCTCGGAGATATGAGCCTGGTTGGTCCCCGTCCGGAGCAACCCTTCTACGTAGAGCAGTTCCGCCGCAGCATCCCGCGTTATATGGACCGGCACCGGGAGAAGGCCGGGCTGACCGGTTGGGCGCAGGTCAACGGTTACCGGCAGGACACGTCAATCGTCGAGCGCACGAAATATGATCTGTGGTATATCGAGAACTGGTCACTGCTTCTGGATATTAAGATCATCATACGTTCCGCTCTGCAATTCTTTCGTTCGCCCAATGCCTATTAGTGCTCTGGTGGATACTGATTTATGACCTTGGTAATGATCTATGACAGATAAACTCTCTTCCGGCGCTGTTCCTTCAGCTTTGTATACCGAGCACTACTTCTTGGGAGTGTGCGAGGGTTACCAGGAGTTTCTCTCCGGTGAGGGAATGTATCTCTCGCAGCGCCTGACCGAGGCTTTGGCTGTGGCAGGAATCGCGCCGGGTATGACCGTGTTGGATGTGGGCTGTGGACGCGGCGAAATGCTGCGGCACACTACTCGATTGGGTGCGCGTGCTTTTGGCATTGATTACGCTGAGGTGGCCGTGCGTCTTTCCCGACGAATTGCGGCTGAAGTGGCTGATGAGGGTGGGAAGGCCGGCGTCTATCAGGCCTCGGCATTGTATTTGCCGTTCAAGGCAGAAACCTTCGACCGTGTGTTGATGTTCGACATTGTGGAGCACCTTTATCCAGAGGAACTGGCACAGGCGCTGGTTGAGGCGCGGCGCGTGCTCAAACCGGGCGGGCGGATCATCGTCCATACTGCGCCAAACGTCTGGTATGATCGGTACGCCTATCCCGTAGTGCGTCTGGTGCGTGTGTTGATGGGGCAGGGGGCACGCTACCCTAAAAACCCCCGCGAGATTATCCCCGAAAATGTCCACGTTCACGTCAACGAGCAATCGATGTTCAGCCTGGGACGGAATCTGCGCAGGAGTGGGTTTCAGCAGGTGAAATCTTGGCTGAGCACGCCACCCCAGTTCCGGCAGGAAAACGTCATCTTTCGGCTGGCGCGCTGGCTGTTGTTCAATGTACCGCCGTTCAGTTGGTTTTTCGAGCGTGAGGTCTTCGCCGTGGGGGAGAGATGAAAGACCATCGCTACGTGGATGAGCTGAGCCTGGAAGAGTTGGAAGAAGTGCTGCGGGTGCGGCGACGCGACGAGCGGATGAAGCGTATGCAGAGCAAGTCTCCGGCGAACGCGGTCAAGCCGAATGCAGCTAAGTCGCTCGATCCACTCCGCGATCAGCCCTCGCCCCCAGTTCAACCTCTCGATGCGCCGCCGCCTGTGGCGCACGATGTGGCGCGCAATAATGCGGGTTCTGCACCGCGTTACAGTGCCTTTGTTGAACCCGGTAAGCCAAAGCGCGAGCGTCGTCCGATCAAGTGGCGTTGGATCGGGGATCGTTTGTTGCTATTGGTGGAAGTTCTGGCGCTATTGGGTTTTGTGCTGATCGTAGCACGCATGGTCACGACGGTACAGGGGCTAAACGAGGAAAGCCGGGTTATCCAGGCGCCGTCGACGCCGACGCCTGCCCCCTTCATCGGAGTGGTGGTGCTGCCTGGCGGACATACCCCGCCGGATGCGCAGCGCAATTCAGAGCCCGCGCCAATTCCTGCGCACCTGAAGGGTCTGGTAGCGCAGATCACGCCGCTGCCTGTTCCCACGCCCGGCCCGGAACATCCGCAGCGCATTGTCATCCCCATCATTGATGTGGATGCGCCGGTTGTCAAAGGCGACGATTGGGAATCACTCAAGATGGGGGCCGGACATCACATCGGCAGCGCCAATCCGGGGGAGCGCGGTAACTGCGTTATTTCGGCGCACAATGACATTTATGGCGAAATCTTCCGCGAACTACCGAAGATGAACATCGGCGATGAGATTCTCGTGCATACACAGACACAGGCTTATCGTTATATCGTTGAGCAAACGCGCATCATCGAGCCGACGGACGTGAGTGTGATGGCCCCGACGAGTAGTCCGGTGCTGACGTTGATCTCCTGCTATCCCTACGGCATCGATAGTCACCGTATCGTGGTCATAGCGGCGTTACAGCCATAGGCGCCTAACCCGGATAAACCCGAACCAAAAGGTTCCTCGTTGTCCGTTGTGCAAGTGTTGGTGTGGTTGAGCTTAATCCCCGAATTGGCGTAGGATGACCTCTGAGTCGAATTCCGAAAGCTGCCCCGTCACGGTAAACAGGATGCGCTCGCAAATGTTCGACACGCGGTCGGCAGCCCGTTCCAGGTTGTGGGCCGCCCACAACAGATAGTTGGCCTGCTCGGTGTTCGCTGGATCTGCCAGGATATACGTCAGTAGCTCGTTGTAGACCTGTTCATAAAGGTGATCCACCTCATCATCATCGGCGGGGATCGCCCGCGCCGCCTCGACGTCCTGCTGCACGAAAGCATCTAGCGAACGCCGCAACATTTCCAACGCCTTTTCCGCCATTAAGGGGATGTCAATCAATGGTTTGAGCAGCGGTCGTTTACCGATCAGCAGGTTGATCTTGGCAATCCCCTTCGCATAGTCTCCGATACGCTCCAGTTCGGTCGAGATTTCCAGGATG
>JBJYXQ010000210.1:0-2754 GCA_046260035.1 Anaerolineae bacterium | reverse complement strand
TGTCCGAGGCCCGCACCCGGCTGGATTCAGGGGATGAAGCAGGCGCACTGCGCGCCGTGATCGAGCACTTCCGCACGCGCACTGAGCCGGTGTATCTGTTCGACGAATCGGACATCGCCGCGTTCCACGATGACGCGGTTGTCGCTGAAGCCGACCAAATCTGCGACCACTTTATCTTTGGCTACGACCTCGGCGCGGTGATCGACTGGCACTTCAACCCCACGGTGGATTCTTCCCGCGACCCGGAGTGGATGTGGTCGCTAGCGCGTCACAACTGGTGGGCCACATTGGGGCGCGCCTACGCCCTCACCGGTGACGAGAAGTACGCCCGCGAATTCGTCGATCAGCTCAAGAGCTTCGTCGCCAGTTGGCCGATGGCGGAACATTTCACCGACGCCGACTCGCATATGCTTTTCCCCGGCGATGCGTGGCGCTCCATCGAAGCGGGTATCCGCATCTACACGATTTGGCTGCCGATGCTCGTCTATTTCCGTACGTCGCCCTCGTGGGATGACGAGGGCTGGGTCTGCTACTTGAACACCCTCCACGATCACGGTGAATTCCTCTGCCCGCACTACAGCAATCACGGTCACGCAAGCAACTGGCTGACGATGGAAGCGACGTCGCTGTTCCAATTGGGTGTGCTGTTCCCCGAGTTCAAGCGGGCCGTCGAATGGCAGAGGCTCGGTTATCGCCGGATCACGCACGAAGTGCGCTACCAGTTCGACCATTACGGCGTTCATATGGAGCGCACGCCTATCTACCACATGGTGGCGGCGGGCGCGTTCCTGCAGGCCTACCGGATCGCAGTGCTCAACAACATCCCCGTACCGCCCTACATGCTGCCCATCCTGGAAAAAAGCGCCGAATACCTGATGCTGTTGGTCAAACCCGATCTCACGCTGCCGATGATCGGCGACGCGGACCGGAACGCGCTGCGCGATCGCCGGGCGGACACCGCACTCTACGAAGGTATGAACCTCACGACCGACGCGCGCGATATGAACGAGCTGCGCGCCTTCTTCCGCGTGATGGCGGAACAGACGGGGCGTGAGGACTTCCTGTACTTCGCCACGTGCCGCCAGGAAGGGAAACCGCCTGCGCAGAAGGACTACTCGCTGCCAGATCCCGGCTTCCACGTTTTCCGCACCGGGTGGGAAGCGAACGACTCCTACGCGCTGGTCACGGGGACCCAATTGGAGCGCGGCGAAAGCAGCGCACACTCGCACTTTGACGCTGCGCATCTGGAACTACATATCGCGGGTGAGGATGTGTTGATCGATACAGGGCGCTACATTTACGGTAACTGTGCCTGGAAGGATTGGCGCGACTACTTCTACTCCACCAACGCGCACAACACCATCGCCGTGGATGACCACATTATGGGTACAGTTCCTAACACCCACTTCCGCATCCGCTGCCTGCGCACCTTCCTCCACCGTTTCGAGCCGGGGGAGGATGTGGATTTCATCGAGGTGTCGCACAATGGCTACGCTTTTATGGACGATCCGGTCTTCCATCTGCGGCGCGTGCTCGCCTTCAAGCCGGGCGTCTGGCTGATCGACGACGTGCTTACCGGCGTGGGCGACCACACCTACCAACTGTCGTTCAACTTCCCGCCGCGCCAGTTGAAAGCCGACCCGGACACGCCCGGCAATTACGTCTACCACGGCGAACGGATCAAGGCGAGTATTATGCCTGTGCTGCTCGACGGGCTGGAAAGCCGCGTGCTGGAAGGCTCGCTCATGCCAAAGGGGGGGTGGGTTTCCTATGGCTATGCTGTCAAAGTCCCCGCGCCGCAACTTCTCTATACCAAGAGCGGGCCGGTTCCCACGCGCTTCCTCACCGCCGTCATCCACGAAGGCGCAGGGAATGTCCACCGGGAGGCGTCCGACGATGACGCCATCCATCTTACCGTGAGCAGCGGCGGCAAGACATGGCGCGTTACCTTCGGCGGCGAAGCGGAGCAGTGGGCCGTTGCCTGGGCATAGATTATCTCAACGGATGGAGCGGATTCAACGGAAAAGAAGTCCGTTCCATCCGTTAAATCCGTTGAGTTTTTTTGGAGGAACACAATGACACAACGTGCAAAAGTCGCCGTCTTGTACACGCGACCGGAGACGGTGTTGGAAGACTACCAACGCTTGTTCGTCCTGGCGGGCGGAGCCGATGCGCTCGACCCTGCCGCGACCACCATCCTCAAGGACAACATCACCTGGCATTTCCCGATGCCGGGAGCCAATACGACGCCCTGGCAGCTTGAAGGGACAATCCAGGCGTTACGCGGTGCCGGGTTCGATGATCTGGTGTGCGTGCAGAACCAGACCGTCGTCACCAACGCCTTCAAAGGCGAGGATCTGAATCGCTACGTTCCGATCTTCCGCCGCTACAATGTCCCTGTACACTACAACTTCCGCAAAGAGGACATGACCTGGATTCCCTTCCAACCCAAAGCTACAATGCTGGCCCTGGATCACATCTACCCGGAGGGCATCCACATCCCGGATTTCTTCATCGGCAAGAACATTGTCCATTTGCCGACGATCAAAACGCACATGTATACGACGACGACCGGTGCGATGAAGAATGCCTTCGGTGGCCTGCTCAGCAAATACCGGCACTACACCCACTCGTGGATTCACGAAACGCTCGTCGACCTGCTGGCGATCCAGAAGGAAATCCACCCCGGCATCTTCGCTGTGATGGACGGCACGACTGCCGGCGATGGGGCTGGGCCGCGGATGATCCGGCCCG
>JBJYXQ010000209.1:0-7785 GCA_046260035.1 Anaerolineae bacterium | reverse complement strand
TAACCGCGCGGCGAAATAAGCCACCGTGTCGTCAAGCATATCCCAGTGGAACACGTTGTCTTGATCAATCACGTGGTTCTGAATAAACCGCCCCGATTCCATAAATGGCGCCCCGATCACGCCCTGTGGATCGATGATCTTCCATTCTCCATCACTGTGGCGCAGCATGTTTTCGTGATGGAGATCGCCGTGGAGCAGGTAATGCGGTTCATCGCCAGGACAGATTTTGTGGAAGAGATCAGCCGTGGTATCCATCAGGGCGATCATCCGAGGGCTTGGATGATACTGCGCGTGGGTAGTGGCGATAGCTCTGGTCACCCAATCCCCGTAATAAGGTAGACCATACGTCTTATCGAGCGGGATCGGCAGATTCGCGACCAACTCCGCGCCGATCTCAAGTTGCTCGTGCTTATTGGGAACTTTGCGCAAGTCGTAGCCTGGGACGATGCGCTCCAACAAAATGGCGCCGATTTCCTCATCCACGGCGAAACTCGTGCACGTATGGCGCCCCGCATAGAGACGCAGGGCCGTCATCTCCGTGCAGCGCTCAGTGTGCGGCCCTTCGATCTTGAGCACGACGTCGCCATACAACGCGGAGTGCGCGTAACACACCAGGTTGATCGACAGGTTGTCCGCAGGCACACAATCAGTCAATTGCCATTGGTCTTCACAGCGCGCCAGGAGCGCCGGCAATTGCTGTACCCATCCCGGGCCAGCATCTCCGAATTGGCGGGCAGCTTTACGAAGGAAGTATTCCGGTATGTGCATATTTTTACACCTTGTGTTGTGGGTCGTTTTCTCTTCCGGTCAAGGCTTCGCTTAAGTCCCGTGCCAGTTGTTCCGGACTCGGAGGTTTGAGCGCCCAGCCGACGACGTTGGCAGGGACGGCTTCGCGGGTCTCCTGGTTTAATGGATGTCCGGTCAGCATCAGCACTTTCAGTGTGGGATCGCGTTCTTGTAAGGCGCGCACCAGTTCCAGACCGCCCATCACAGGCATGACCCAATCGCTCAGCACCAGGGCAATGTCACTGACGTGGACTTCGTGGACCGCGAGCGCCACCTGTCCATTAGGAGCTTCGAGGACTTGGTAGCCGAGCGACTCCAACGTATCCACCAGCGCGGTGCGCACAAGGGCGTCATCTTCAACAACGAGGATGGTTTCTCCCTTCCCTGGGACAATCTCGTCCGTTGTATGCGCCATAGGTTTCGGTCCCTCTGCCAACAGTGCAGGCCAGTAGAGACGGAACGTGGTGCCTTTGCCGACATCAGTCTCCACAGCGATGTGTCCTCCGTGTTGATTGACCAGGCCATGCACCTGTGCCAGCCCTAATCCGTGTCCTAAGGGCGCACGTGTGGTGAAAAATGGCTCGAAGATATGCGGCAGGGCTTCGGGAGGAATACCGCTGCCGGTATCCGCGACCGCAATTTCGACCCATTCTCCGCCGAAGACCGGCCCACAGTCCACGCAGTGAATAGCCTGTCCGGAAATTCTGGCCATGGAAATGTGGAGTTCTCCACCGTCGGGCATAGCATCCCGCGCATTGAGTGCCAGGTTGACGATGACCTGTTGGATGCGCGTGGGATCGGCTAGGATCCCATAGTCTTCAGGTTCAAAGGCTAGGTTCAATTGGATATTTTCGGGCAAGGTGCGCTGCAGGAGTTTGACCACCTCTTTCAGGAACACGTCCAGCGCCAGAGGCCGGCGCTCCAGAACAGTCTGCCGGCCAAAGTCCAGGATTTGCTGGACCAGGTCTGCTGCGCGGTCAGCCTGCTGCGCAATGACTTCTAGACGTTGGCGGATGCGCGCCGGTAGTTCAGGAGCACGCAGTGACATATGCGTATAGAGAACGATAGAAGCCAGAATGTTGTTGAAGTCATGGGCGATACCAGCGGCCAGTTGTCCCACCGCCGCCAGACGTTCTTGATGCATCATCTGTTTCTGCGTATCGCGCAGTTCGGCCAGCGTCTCTTCGAGGCGCCGATTGGTTTCACGCAGGGCTTCCTCCGCTTGCTTGCGCTCGGTGATGTCGAGCAAGATGCCGATAGAGGCTTGTGACAGGCCACTAACATCTGGAATCTCAACCGCGGCATCCATCACCCAACGCGTATTCCCATCGCGGGTGCGAATACAATCGTCACTTTTCCATACATCGAAATGCCCGATGCGTGCGAGAGTGAACGCCTCACTGCGATTGAGTCCAGCGGCTTCGTCCAACATGATCGATTTTTGTATCAACGACCGCCACAAGTCCGGTGTCATTTCGTCCGGACCATAACCGGTCAGTGTGCGGATGCCTTCACCCATAAACGTGTAAGTATTGGGATGGTAGGTTTGGTAATAGGGGACGGCCCCAAGCGCCTCAATCGCCCGGCGATAGAGCGCCTCGGAGCGGCGCAGAGCCTCTTCAGCGATCCGGCGTTCGGTAACATCGTGAATGATGGCATAGTCTAGCGTCTGGCCAGCCATTTGGAGTGTACCACCGTATACTTCCACATCGCGGATTTCGCCGTTGGCTAACCGGTGTTTGAACAAAAAGTAGTTACGTCCTTCGCGAGTGGCTGACTCAACCTCGCAGGCCTCTTCCTCGGGTGTCATAGCATTGATATCGCCTATATGCTTTTTGACAAACTCGCTACGCGACCATCCATAATAGGCACAGGCCGCAGGATTAACAGCAATGATATTACCTTCCTCTTTGTCGAAGAGCATCATCACAGCGTTATTGTCCTCGAAAAGGCTCCTGTAGCGCGCTTCACTTTCCTCTAGTGCCTGTTCAGCTTGCTTACGACTAGTAATGTCGCGGATGGCAGCGATATGCACTGGGCGTCCTTGCCAGTGAAAAAAGCGCCCCGTGATCTCGACTGGAAAGACCTCACCATCCTGCTTCTGATGCAATCGCAAAGGAATGACAATCACCTGCTCTGCATCGATCGGCGTGGTTTGCGTCACCTCACGGGTATCTTCCGGCTCGGCGGATAGGTCGGTATTTCGCCTGGTCAGCAACTCTTCGCGGCTATACCCATACAACGTGACGGCTGCGCTGTTGGCCTCCAGAATGCGCCCAGTGGCGTTGTCAATCAAGAAAACGGCATCGGATTCGGCTTCGAACAGTTGCCGGTAACGCTCCTCACTTTCGCGCAGCGACGATACAGCGTCATTAAGGCTGCGGATGACAAGATTAACCACGCTGACCGTCAGTAAGAGGGCGAGCATCATATCCGACCACCCCACGATAGGGGGGATTGGGAAAAGACGTGGGAGCGCATAACGACTGGACTCCAACCAGATCATCGCCAGCCCGGCCAGCGCGCATGCAGCGGTGTGTATCAATGCCGCGCGCCCGCCCAACAACAACCCAGTTATCACGGTACTAAAAACATAAAACGCGACGGCAACGCTCGTCATCCCGCCCGCAAAAAGTAAAAATAAGGTAAAGATCAACCATAACGCTGACACAAATACCACACTGGCAAGTTGAACCCGGCCGCGATGCATTAACCGATAGACCATCAACAAAACCGCCAGAAGGGGTAGGATAAACACCACATTGTATACTTTTTCAACGAAGATAAAGGGAACCACCACGCTCGATGTAAATAGCAATAATAACATAGTGGAAATCAAGAGTGTGTTGAGCACAGCGGCACTGCGTGTCTTCTCTGCGTCGTTGTCAAAAACCGGTGGAGCTATGATCTTCCGAATATGTGATAGCATAATTCCCTCACAGACTACGGCTAACCTGAACATGAAAAACTAAAACGATATCGGTGCTTATTAGGCGTAAAGGTTTAGCAAGATACGTTCGGGGCAGTATATGAAAACGCAACGATATTCGTAGATGCTTTGACGGTTTTATACACAGCGACTGATCCAAACATAACTTTCTAAACGTCTATATGCTTTCAGGGGAGCCAAAGTAGTTTAGTTTCAGATGTACGGATCAGTACGGTAATGCATATATCGCGCTTTTGTGGACACCTTGTCCCATAACTCGCCCCCGTAGGCATTCACTATCCTAGCGCAGCCTCGTCGATGATCGTCGCCTCGAATTGGGATGAGCTACGGGGCTGTTTTTATGATGGGTAAGTATAGGAGGGATGAAGAAAGTTGCAACCGGGGATTGACTCGCTGATGATTAGCACGATGTTCTATCAAAAACCTGTCAGGTTTGCTAAACCTGACAGGTTTATTTCGTCGGCCGCTTGTCGTCGATTTTGAATCACACCTCGAATTTGAACCGCCACACGGCGATGGCGTAAAAGACAGCGCACATCGCCAGCATAATGCCAATCTGCGGTAGCACCTGAACCAGCGTCGCATTTTCCGTCATCACGCTGAAGTAGGCGTTGACGGCGTGCCCCTGCGGGGTCAGGCTGGCGAGGATGCCAGCGAAGCCACCTGCACGGGTGAGCGGGGCGCGCGCGCCGATGCAGCCACCGACCGCCGACATGACCATACCGACGATGATCCCGGCGTTGCTGGCCTTGGCAGCGGATTTCGCCAGGGCCGCAACCAGCATCCCCATCGAGGTGGAGGTGAGAGCAATGACGAGGCTGACGACCACCAGGGCAAGGGGCGACTCGCCCAGCGGCATGTCGAAGAAGATGCTGGCAGAAGAGAACATCACGACAACCTGCATGCACGAGAGCAGGAGGAAGGCCAGCATCTTGCCGATGATGACGGTGCCGCGCGGGATCGGCGCAGCGAGTAGCCGCCGCAGCGTGCCCGATTCCCGTTCGGTCAGCAGCGAATCCGCCGACCAACTGGCGTTGATGAAGATGAACATCACGGTAAAGCCAGGGAACAGATAGGCGAAGAAGGTCGGTAGCCAATCGGCAGCATCTGCGCCACTCTCCAGGTTCTCGCTTTCGACAGCGATGGCAGGGGTGCGGCGCATCTCAGTGAGGGTCGTCATAATCACGCCCAACGTCTGTGCGCCGACGGCCTCTTGTTCTACGGGGGTCAGCTCCTTGAGGACACCCGATCCTTCTAACAAACTGCGGATGCCATACTGCACCTCGCCCCAGATTGTGACCTCGGCGACGACCTGGTTCATAATGCCGGTGACGATGCTGGCACTCTGGGGTTCGCCGGGATCGACGACGACGTCGATGACGCTCGGTATGTGGTTGCCGATGTTGGTGCTGAAATCAGCAGGGATGAGGATGGCGGCAGTGGCTTCGCCTTTTGCGACCCGTTCCTCCGCCGCGTCGACCGTGTCGTAGGTCGTTATTTCGAGTTCATCGATCTCGCCGATGGCTTTGGCGACTTCGCTGCCGAAAATGCCCGCATCGGCATTGACCAGGCCAACGTGGAGCAGAATGGCAGCAGTATCTTCCTGGTTGGTCATCACGTTGATCCCGCCCATCAAAGAACTCAAGAGCAGGGGGAAGAGGAAGAACATGGCCAGCCCGCCCCCATCCTTGAGGATTAATTGGATCTCTTTCCAAAAGACTGAGAGTACGTAGTTTACGTTTTTCATTGTGCTTCCCCCTTAATCAAAGTCAAAGCGCCACAGGCCAATGCCGAAGAAGAGCGCGGTGAATCCTAACAGCACCAGCAGGTCCAGGGTGATGTCCGCCAGACCCAGGCCACGCACCATCAGGTTGGTGAGGGCGTGGTTGGCCCAGTAGTGGGGGACGATCTTGGGCACCGGTCCCAGGAAACGTTCCAGGAGGAACAGCGGGACGAAGGCACCGCCCAACAGTCCCATCACCCACAGCAGCAGGCTGCTCAGCCCGCCGATCTGGTTCGGCGTGCGTGCGAGGGCGGCGAGCAGGATGCCGAAGGCACTGGAGCAGAGGGAGAGCACCGCGGCGACGAGCAGGACGGCAAGTGGGCTTTTGCCCAGCGTAATCGATGTCAAGCCTAACGCTTTCATGCCGAAGATGCCGAAGGCAAAGATGACGGCAAGTTGGACAAGCCCCATGACAAAGTTGGGCAGCATTTTGCCGATAAGGATCGTCGCTTTGCTCATCGGCGCGGCGAGCAGCCGGCGGAAGGAACCGACTTGCTTCTCGTCGAAGATGGAGCGCGCGGTATTCTGGGCCGTCATAAAGACGAAGAGGACGGCGATGCCGGGCACGGCCACGTCGGCCAGGGTCAAGCCATCATCATCCGTCTCCCTTTCGACCTCTTGCCCTGGCACCTTCTGGACAACGTCCACCAGCGGCTGGATCGATGCGCTCTCGAACTGGCTCATCGCCTGGGCCTGCATGCGATCGACGGAGAAGGCTTCTGCGGCTTCCGGCGATCCCGCCTGCATCTGCCCCATCTGTTCCAGGGCCGCGAGGAGTTGGATCTGCAGCGACATATCACGTGTCACGCCTTCGACCACCAGCCGGACTGCCTCCGCCTTCGTGAGATCGGCATCCTGGTGGGTGACGAAGTTCAGGGTCGTCGGACGGCCCGCGTCCACGTCGGCGGTAAAGCCTTGCGGGATGGTAAGGACAAAAGGAATCTGGGCTTCGTCGAGCGCCGTTGCCGCCTCAGCCTCTGTGTACGGTTCGACGCGCACGCCGCCGGCCTTGTCGATGCCAGCCAGCAACGTCTGCGCCGTCTCACCACCGTCGAGGTTGACGGCAGGCAGCGGGGTGCGGGTGTCCTCTTCTTGGCTCTGTCCGATCGATCCCAACGCGCCGCTCAGGACGATGACAAACAACAAAGGCAACAGGACCAAGACGATGACCGACCCGCGATCTTTGAAAAATATCTGTAGGTCTTTGTAAGCAATACTTAGGGCTTTCATTGTTCTACTCCCGCAGTTTCTTGCCGGTCAGGTGCAGGAAGACACTTTCCAGGTTAGGCTCCAGAATCTCCAGGGACGTCAGTTGCAGGTTCTGTTGGTTGAGGAAGCGGATGACGTTGATGATAGCTTCCTGACTGCTTTCGGCCACAACTTTGACGATCGGCGAGGTCGTCAAAGTTGTACCTTCCTTCTGTTCGACATCTTCCTCTGTGGCAAGTGGCGGCGCGATGGGTTGCGGCATCAGTGTCGCGTCTTTAACCGCTGGAAGCGCCGACATCTGCGTGAGGAGGGCATCGTCCACCTGGGGAACGCCAACCTTGATGACACCACCGCCGAGCATGGCGATGAGGTTCTTGATGGTGTCCATCGCGATGATCTCGCCCTGATCCATAATCGCCACGCGGTTGCACAACAGTTCCACCTCTTCCATGTAGTGGCTGGTGTAGATGATGCTCATCCCGCGCTCGCGGTTGAGGCGCAACACGCTCTCGAAGATGTGATTGCGGCTCTGCGGGTCCACACCGACAGTTGGCTCATCCAGGAAGAACAGGCGCGGACTGTGGATAAGGCCAGCCGCGATGTTCACGCGGCGCTTCATCCCGCCGGAGTACTTTTCCACCGTATCGTTAGCCCGGTCGGTGAGCGAGACAATGCGCAGTACATCCTCCACACGCTCCTTAAGATCCTTGCCATGCAGGCCGTAGATCTGCCCGAAGAAGTTGAGATTGGCGCGCGCGCTGAGGGTGGGATAGAGCGCCAAATCTTGCGGCACCAGGCCGTTGATTTTCTTGACCTCATCCAGATCAGCTTTGAGATCGAATCCGCCGATGCGGGCCGTGCCGTCCGTGGGTTCGAGTATGCCGGTCAGCATCGAGATGGCGGTGGTTTTCCCGGCGCCGTTGGGGCCGAGTAGGCCGAAGACCTCGCCTTCCTCAACGGAGAAGCTGACGCCTTTGACGGCCATGTGGTCACCGAATTTCTTGACAAGATTGTCGACTTCTAGAATAGCAGGCATTGGTTTAACTCCTTTCTGTGA
>JBJYXQ010000208.1:0-1516 GCA_046260035.1 Anaerolineae bacterium | reverse complement strand
CGAGCATAGCTCGAAAACGAAAAAACACCATTTCTAAAAGCGGCTTTAGCCGCAATTGCTACGCAAAATTGAATTTTCGGACAGGTACTTAGTATAGCACTCAGGAGGTTGTCTATGTCTATCGAACAAGCTTTGCGATCCAACGTCCACGCTGGGGAGATTGTGAAGCCCTGGTTGATTTTAGGGCCATTTTATGAAGACCTCTCCGCGCAAGTTCAGGGCCTGACGCTCTTTGAGAAGGCTGGAGCCTCTGTCGGACGCACGGCGATGGACGATATCGTCGCCGAGGCGCGAGCGCTGCTTGCGTCTGCACCATTTGAGAGCGAAGATGCGTCTTTCCGCGAGCAGACGGGCCGGTGGCATTTGGTGCGCCGTCCGGAGGAATATCTCTCGTGGGGGACGTACAACATTTCCAACCATTTGGGCGCGGCCTTTTTGACCACGTGCATCACGCCGGAGCAGGCCGGAACGCACCGCTGGCGGCTATGGGCCGACATTGCTTTGCGCGCCGTGGTAGCGATCAACGGTACGGTGGTCTATGATGCCCACGATCAACCGGTCGCGCGCGAGCACGGCTTCTACACGCGCACCTTCGATGCGACTCTGGACGCGGGTGAGAACGTCGTCACCGTGGCGATTTTCCGCTTGGGCCGCATGGCACGCGTGGGTTGCCGTCTGGAATTGATCGATAGTGATGTAGATGCGCGTGTACCGTTACTGCCAGGAATGTCGCTGGAGACACGCGAGCGCATCGAGGCTGAGGTCGGCGGCTTGCGGCTGGATCGTGACCTTTTCTATCCGCACCACACTGTCGGCGTGAATCTGGACGTCGCGCCAGCGGGGGCCGTGCAGCTTCAGTTGTTGTCCGAAAAGGGCGAATTGTTACACGAGGCGTCGGCGCGTCCTCAAACTGCCGGTCTTGTTTCGTTGTGCGATGCTGCGGCGTTGGCGGATGGCAATTACCGGCTTGTGGTGACGTGGCTGCATGAAGGCGCACCGCTCACCTCCGTAGCCTTTGATCTCAAGAAAGTCACGCCCGCGCCTGAAATGCCGGGCTACGAACGTCTGACAGAACGTCGCCGTGCGGTGTTGGAACACTACACCGTGAACGAAGAGCGCCGTTCGGCGTGGGGGATTTGGAGCCAGGTGGCGCGTTATGCTTTGCTTTACAGAAACCCTTCGGGTTTTCAAAACCCGAAGGGTTTAGTCGTGGATGAAGACAACATCCGCGAGACGTGCGAATTCATCGCTGCCCGCAAGGACTGCGCCGATTTTGTTATCCAGGGTTTGCTGCGGATCATGGTTTGGGAGCGCGAACAACAGCACCTCAGCCCGCAGATCAACGCGCTGATGAAGGATGCCGTCCTCGGCTTCAAATACTGGGTGGACGAACCGGGCGACACGGTGATGTACATGGGATCGGAGAACCACCGGCTGCTCTTCCACGTGGCGGAGTGGCTGGCGGGTCAACTGTTCCCGACGGAAGAATTCACCAACAGTCGCCAGCGCGGCCTCT
>JBJYXQ010000207.1:0-3056 GCA_046260035.1 Anaerolineae bacterium | reverse complement strand
CCGATCCCGGTGTTGCCGCCGTATAGCAGCACCGTCATCCAGTTTATGCCATAGCGATCTAGACTCTATCCGAAAATCCTGCTTTCGAGCGTTTCTGGTGCGTCAACGGCGAATTTTCGGATAGGTTCTTAGCCTCCCCGTTAAGCGATGGTAATTGTTAGGGACAAGCTGCTATCAGAGCGCATTTCATTTTTAATTGCATATTGACCGGCAAGGGAAAAGCTTGTATACTGATAGTAGACTGAGTAGCAACACTATCGGCATTGCACCCCACTGTGGTTTTAAGTACCTGTTGGCACATTTGATTTGACGGTCTTGCCTCTGATATCGATTTATTGGTGACACAAGAAGTGATGTATTCTGACCAATTGTATGAGCTTGTTGAAGAAGTAATTGGAAGAACGGCCAGAATAGAACGGCCCCTGGTGATTGCGTTGGATGGCCCTAGCGGGGCAGGAAAGTCCACTGTGGCTGAAGCTCTTAAGGCTTATCTTGAGGTAGCTGTCATTCCATTGGACGATTTCTTCGCTGCAAATATTCCAGACTCGAAGTGGGACGCTTTTACGATTGAAGAAAGACGCGAGAACGTGTTTCAATGGGATAGGCTGCGAGTAGAGTGTATACAGCCTCTCCTTGAAGGTTCACTTGCCAGGTGGAGAGCTTTTGATTTCGAGGCGGGCTTGCAGGAAGACGGGACTTATTTGATGAAAAAAGAGGGAGAAGAACGTTGTCCCGCAAACGTAATTCTTATCGAAGGGGCCTATTCTGCTAGCCCTGAGCTTGTAGATCTGATCGATATGACCGTTCTTGTGATTATTCCAAAAGAGAAACGTCAGATAAGGCTGCGAGCAAGAGATGGTGAGGAATTCTCAAAACAATGGCTTCTACGCTGGGAGAGTGTCGAGGAGTACTACTTCAATCAGGTGCGCCCAATGGAGTATTATGACTTCGTACTCGCCGGAGATTATCAAGGTACATAATTAATAGCTGGAGCAGGCTGGGTTGCCGGCGAGCTATGCGGCAAAAGGTAAATTGGGTACAACCGACGAACGACCTGAATTTTGGGCCACTAGCAGGACAACCAGAAGCTCTCAGGAGCCAGACTGTACCTAACAAGCGCGTGCAGTCCGACGCCGCTCCGCGGCCGGGTATCGGGGCGAAATTTGGGTTATGTGAGGTGGCTCGAATTGAAGCGCACTTCGGAAAAGTCGCGACGCGGCTGACGCGCCGGTCGTTAGACCATCTTCAAGAACCTTACCCACCCGTCAGGTCACCCATCCCCAGCACATCAAACAGCGGGCGAAACGCGGCGTAAGTATCATCCAGCGACGTGGGACGGCGAGACCTGTACCTGCCACCCGTCAACGCTGCGGGCGGCTTCGATGCCTACCGCCCGATCCCGGTACTGCCGCCGTACAGCAGCGCCATCATCCAATTTATGTCGTAGCGGTTCAGCCCGACATCAAATCACGTGAAATGCACATGAGCTAAAAAGTGGGTCACACAGAAGGCAAGAAAGGAGAGCATGGTATGACAATTAGAATCGTAACCGACAGCACGTGTGATTTGCCTGCCAATATTATCACTGAGTACGGTATTAGCGTCATACCCTTATACATCAACTTTGGCAATGAGAGCTATTTGGACGGCGTCGAGTTGTCCCGCACCGAGTTTTACAAACGGCTGCCGGATAGCGACCATCCACCCACGACCGCCATCCCCGGAACGCACATGTTCATACAAGCCTACGAGAAGCTGGTCTCCGAGGGCGCAACGGAAATCCTCTCGATCCACATCTCTGCGAGCTTGAGCGGGACTGTCAACACCGCGCGGCTGGCTGCGGCGGAGGCGTCGATCCCGGTAACGGTCCTCGATTCAGGGACACTTAGCATGGGAACAGGTTTTCTCGCCTGGACTGCGGCTCAAGCCGCCGCAGAAGGTCACGACATGGACACCATCGTCACACGGGTAAAGGAACAAGGCCAGCGCACTCACGTCTTTGCGGCTCTGGACACCCTGGAATTTCTGCGACGCAGCGGGCGGATGAATCGGGTTATGGCAACGGTGGGCAGTTGGTTGCAAATGAAACCGCTGCTCAAGATGCACAACGGGGTGGCCACGACTGAAAAGATACGCTCCACCGACCACGCCACCGAACGGCTCATTCACTTGCTCGGCGAGCAAGCCCCCCTGGAAAAAGTTGCGCTGGTGCACACCCATGCCCTCGATCGGGTCGAGGAACTACGCCCAAAAGTCCAACACCTGCTTCCCGAGGGCGAATTGCTCTCGATGGACATCACTCCAGTCTTTGGCACGCACCTCGGTCCAGGAGCCGTTGGCTTTGCGTCCGTGACCGCACGGAAAGCCCAGCCCTGATGCCATGAACAAGTTTCGCGAACTCGCGGAGGAATTCCGCACGGTTTTCTCCGGACGGGGTAAACTGGCCGACTCGGTGGTACCGCCGATTGTCTTTGTGATCGTCAATGCGGTGATGGGTTTCGATGCGGCCATGTGGAGCGCATTGATCCTGGCGGTGTTGATTACCGGTATGCGTTTGATCAGGAAACAACCTCCGGCTTATGCCTTGGGTGGCCTTGGGGGCGTCATCATCGCCATCCTGATCGCCAGGGTGCTCGACCGTGCAGAGGGGTACTTTTTGCCCTCCATCGTTACTGGGGCTTTGACCATCGTGCTGTGCGCCGTGAGCATTGTCGTGAAACGGCCGTTGGTAGCGTGGACAAGCTACATCACGCGTCGCTGGCCGCTGGCGTGGTACTGGCATCCAAGGATACGCCCTGCCTACACCGAGGTGACGATCGCCTGGACGATTTTCTTTGCCGTCAGGCTGGCACTTCAATTTCTGTTCTTCCAGGGCGCACAGGCCGGCACATTGGCGATTGTCAACGTGCTGACGGGGTGGCCTGCGACGGTTATCCTTTTGGCACTGAGTTACCTGTATGGACTGTGGCGGCTGCAGAATTTACGAGGTCCAAGTGTTGCAGAATTTGAGGCAGGCACCGGACCGCCGTGGACCGGGCAGCGTCGAGGATTTTGAG
>JBJYXQ010000206.1:0-4455 GCA_046260035.1 Anaerolineae bacterium | reverse complement strand
ATTCGTGATTCGGAGTTCGCTATGAAAAAAAGCTGGTCTACCTCTATACGCATTATCTTCGCGATTGCCGCAAAGGACATCGTGGATGCGGTCAAGAACAAAACGACGTTGACGACGCTGCTCTCCGTGTTGTTCCTCCTGATCGCCTACCGCTTTGTCCCGGCATTGGACGCCAGCGACATCCCGCCGCGCATCGCGGTCTACGATACGGGCAACTCCCGGCTGGTCGCGGCTATGGAAGACGACCCGGAGTTCGACACCATCGCCGTCACGTCGCAAGAAGCGCTGGAGAGTTACATAGGCTACCACGACCTCGTGATCATCGGGATTGTGCTTCCACCCGGTTTCGATGCGCAACTCGAAGACGCTGACGCGGTCACGCTGACCGGATATATGGTTCATTGGGCCAACAAGACCCAGGTCAGCAAGGCGAAGGCATTCGCCGAAGTGCAACTCACGGACATTACCGGGAAGCCAGTGCAGATTGAGATCGCGGGCAACATCGTCTATACACAAAAGGATTCGCACGGCATGGCATTGCTGGTGGCTCTCGCCATCACTTTCACACTGTCGATGATAGGGCTGTCGTTGATTCCACATCTTATCCTTGAAGAGAAACACACCCGCACACTGGATGCGCTGCTCGTCTCACCCGCCAGCGAAGGCCAGATTGTGATGGGGAAAGCGTTGGCAGGCTTGTTCTACACGGCGGTGGCGATGGGCGCCGTCTGCATCATCTACGGTTATGTCATCACCCATTGGGGTGTGGCACTACTCGCCTTTACCTGCGGTGGGCTATTCGCCGTGACCTTAGGATTGTTGATCGGCAGTGTCGCACAAAACAAAGCGCAAGCGATGATCATCGCCTGGGGCGGTATGATCGTGTTCTTTATGGCGCTGATTGCCTCTGTCGAAGACATACTGCCAGATTTCGTGCTCAAGGTGCTGGATTGGATTCCGACTGTCGCGCTGTCGAAAGCGGTTCGGGTCTCGTTTGCCAGGACTGCGCCGGTTGCGGCGTTTGGTCCAGAGCTTCTGCTGGTTGTGGGATGGATCCTATTGCTTCTGCTGGTAACGACGTTGCAGATGCGGAAATCGTCAAACTGAACACTGATTTTAGATTTGCCGATGTGCTGATTTTCAAAGAAGGAGAACATTGATGAAAACCAATGACTGGCGTACAAAACTACGCATTATATGGGCTGTAGCGATGAAGGACATCACCGACGCGGTGCGCAACAAAGTCATCATTTCCTCGATAGTGTCCGTACTCATCATCGTTGCAATGTACCAATGGGGACCGCAGTTGATTGCCGGCAGCGATCCGCCGGTGCTGGCGCTGTACGACGCCGGTGAATCGCGCCTGGTCTCGCACCTGGAGGACAGCCTGGACATAGATCTGATCGAAGTCACGTCACAAGATGCGATGGAGAAACGTCTGGGTTTCGAGCAATTCCCTTCGTTGGGCCTCGTGCTCCCCCCTGACCTGGATCAACGCCTGGGTGCGGAAGAGAACACACCAATCAAACTCTCCGGCTACGTAGACCACTGGATCACGGAAAAAGACACGCTGGAATTGCAAACATTCTTCGAAGGGATGTTGGCGGAACTGACCGGAAAACCAGTCCAGATCACCATCACCCGCGGGATTTACACCCGCACCGACGGAGGTCATCCTTTCATGGTGTCGCTGCTGCTGACCGTCATTCTGACGATGATGAGCATCACCACGATGACGCACTTGATGATCGAGGAAAAGGAAACCCGGACGATGGATGCGCTGCTGGTTTCACCGGCGACGCCCACGCTGGTCTTGCTGGGGAAAGTCATCGCCGGGCTGTTCTACTGCCTGGCGTGTACTGTTGTTGTTTTGCTGCTGAACAGCGTCTTCATCGTGCACTGGGACGTGATCATCGTAGCGTGTCTTTGCGGAGCCGTATTTTCCGCTTCACTAGGCGCTTTGATGGGCAACCTTCTCAAGACGAAACAACAGGTTTCCATGTGGGGCTTCCTGCTCCTCCAACCGCTCATCCTGCCCGTCGTTTTCTCGGTGATACTGGCAGACATTGCACCGGGAGTCGTAGCTGAGGCCCTCCGCTGGATTCCAACCGTCGCCCTGGCTGAGATCATCCGCCTATCCTTTGTCGCTCAAGCGCCGCTCTCGACCTTCGTGCGGCAACTTATCCTCGTCCTCGCCTCGACCATCGCCTTGATGAGCACCGGATTGTGGCTCACGCGACGGGCGGAAAAATGAGGCAAGAGTGAAGAAGTAAGAGTTAAGAGGCAAGAAGCGAGTCTGTGATTCGCAACTCTTAACTCGCAATTCGCCTTTGGAGTATATTATGAAGAAGAATTGGAAACAGAGTTTACGCATTATCTGGACGATTGCACTGAAGGATATCGTTGATGCCATCAGAAGCAAAACGACGCTCAGCATTATGATCGGCGTGGCGCTGACGACATTGAGCGGGCAGGCCTTGCCCTGGCTGCTCAACATCAATCCCACGCCCATAGCGGCCGTGTACGACGCGGGCGACGCGCGTCTGGTGGACCTCCTGCGCCGGAGCGAGGACGTGCGGGCGTACAAAGTGCGCTCGCAGGCCGAACTGGAGAGCGCGCTGACCGAAAGAGCTGATCCGGCCATAGGTCTTGTGATCCCGGCAGACTTCGACACGCGATTAGCTGCCGGAGAGGGGATAACCCTCGAAGGCTACGCCACACACTGGGTCAAAGCGAAAGACGTCGCTAACCTACAGGCAGCTTTCGAAAAGGAGATCAGCGACATCGCCAACCAGGAAATCGCCATCGACATGACCACGCCGCGACTCTATCCGGCGCCGGATGCGGCAGGGCATACCGTGATGGTGACCATGTCCTTTGTCATCTCCACCGTCTTGATTACCATCGTGCTGGTGCCCTATCTGATGATCGACGAGAAAGAGACGCACACCCTCGATGCCCTGCTCGTCTCGCCCGCCAGCATCGGACAGGTCACGGTGGGGAAAGCCATCGCCGGTGCACTCTACGGGCTATTGGGAGGAAGCGTCGCCCTAGCCCTCAGTTACACCATGATTGCACACTGGTGGGTCGCGCTGCTGACCGTGGTCTGTGGCACCGCGTTCGCAGTCGCTGTGGGATTGCTGATGGGCAGCCTCTTCGACAACCCGCAGAATATGGGCGTCTGGATGGGGGCAGTGATGATGCTCCTGCTGATCCCGGCCTTCGCGGATATGATGTCAAGCGCGAACTGGCCCGCCATCGTCCAGGCCATACTCCTGCACCTGCCAACAGCGTTGATGTCCAACCTGTTCCGCGTCTCATTTACGGAAGTCGTGCCATTAGGACCAGCCCTGGGAAAACTGGGCCTCATCTTGGCCTGGTCTGTCCCTTTCTATGCCGCCGTCGTCTGGCGCATACGGCGGTCAGACCGGTAAATCTTGTGTCAGACTTGGCAGAGCAAAAAGTCTTTAGTCTCAGTAGATCTAATTTTGCTTGGTCTGGATCGCCAGATCCAGACTAGAACGGGGATCTGACGATCCCCTCGAAGCATTTTGTGATCTACTGAGTCTACTCGAACCCGGAGAAATCATAACATGGAAAAATCAGGATTGTTGATAAAATCACTAGCCGAAAACAAAAAGGTAATCCCCATTTATTTTAAAAACGAGGATGTGTGGAACACAAGCATCAAACTGCCGGACATAGTCCTCAGCAATAGTTCCGAAAGTGTGACGTGCACTGTTGAAGGAATAGAATTATTGGGGTTCGCGGGTGGAAAACACATTGTCACCTTCCGGCAGGATAAAGATGAAATCGAAAATGCGATTGCGAAAACCAACCATCTACTAAACAGATTAACACAAAAGCCCGCAAGTCAATGGAGAGAATACAATCTTCATATGTTGTTCGGTGACGTTCCAATGCCACAGGACTCGTACTATGAAGAAAGCAATCAACTAAAGCCACATTCGATGACATGTTTGCGCTTGCAGGATCTCTTTTGCTTTCAATATGCCGGAATGAACAAAATTGATGAAATTATCTGTGAAGTCACGGTAACCTCAGGGACAGATGAAATCATCGTAAAATCTAGCCTTAGTTTAACACCCTATCGATGCACTGGAGACTACATATTCCCGATTGAAGGTAGCGTTACAATTATGGGAACACCCTGGAATCAAATCTTGGGCCATCGAATAGCGACCTCCCAGGAATTTGCTATAGACGTTGTCGATTACCGTCGCGATGAAAATGGGGAATTTGTTTTGTCATCACCGCCCAATTCCAGCCATGTAAAAGACTATTTCCTATTTGAAAGGGAAGTGCTCGCCATCGGAGACGGGGTCGTAGTAGCAGCGGGAAATCAATGGCCTAATGCATGGGTCGAAAACCCACTCGACTATTCTGAAGAACGCATTGTGGAGTTAACCGAGAAACTATTGCAAGAAGGAATGG
>JBJYXQ010000205.1:0-2341 GCA_046260035.1 Anaerolineae bacterium | reverse complement strand
TTCGGCGCGCCGCTCGAAGGCCAGGGGCTCAGCACGTTCAAGTGGCAGAACGGCGTGATGGGGATGATGATCACGGGCTACGGGACGAAAAACGTCCTGAGCACCGGCTGCGCACAGCGCCTCATCGGCAGCGAAGGCGTCATCGAGGTCGGCGTGGACAAGGACGTGCAGGTGCGTCTGCGTAACGCTGCAACCGGCGGCGTATGGCAGGCCATCGCTGTAGATGGCGGTCTGCACGGCGACGATCTGCACGTGCAAGCCGTGCTCGATCTGATCGACGCGCTCAAGACCGGGCGTGAGCCTGAGCTTTCGGGGCACCGGGCACTGCAAGCCACCGAGTTGATCTTCGCCACCTACGAATCCAGCCGCCGCCGCGCCCGCGTGGAACTGCCGCTGGATATCGAAGATTCGCCGCTGCTGTCGATGCTGAACAACGGCGATATCACCACCTGGTATGACGGTTTCGTCGAAGCCAACGGCATCCGCCAGCACTACTGGCGCACCGGCGATGGCAGCAAGCCGGCCCTCGTCCTCTGTCACGGCGTCACCGACAACGGCCTGTGCTGGACGCCTGTGGCGCGCGCCCTGGAGAACGACTTCGACGTGATTATGGTCGACGCGCGCGGGCACGGCCTTTCCGACGCCCCAAAGGTTGGCTATGCGACTGACGATCTTGCCGCCGACCTCGCGGCCTTTATCCGCGCCCTCGATCTGGAAAAGCCTATCGTGCTCGGCCACTCGATGGGCGGCGCGACGGTGTCGTATGCTGCGTATAAGTACCCGGAACTGATCGGCAAGGCGCTGCTGGAAGACCCTGGTTGGTGGGATGACGACAGTCCGCGCCAGACTATGACGGAGGAGGAGCGTGAAACCTTTGCTACGGAATGGCAAAAACGCATCATCGAACAAAAGCAACGCTCCCGAGAGAGCCTGATGGCTCAATGTCGTAAGGATTGCCCTTCCTGGTCTGAGGAAGAGCTAGGAAACTGGGCCATTTCCAAGCAGCAATTGAGTCTCCACATCCTCCACGTGTTCGCGCAGCAGCGCCCACCCTGGCGAAAAGTAGCTGCCGGGATGCATTGTCCCACGCTGCTCATCACGGCGGACGTGGACAAAGGCGCCATCGTAACCAAAGCTATGGCGACAGAAGCCACGCAGATCAACCCGAACATCCAGGTCACTCACATCCCCGGCGTAGGTCACAACATCCGCCGCGAAGCGTTCCTGGCCTATATGTCAGCGGTGAAAGCGTTTTTGCTATCGTGATTTGTGATTGATTCATCACGCGTCACGTTTTAGTTTTCACCCTTTACCTTTTTCCCATCAGGGTGTAAAATAAGATAAAGTTGTTTAATATCGTATAAAAGGAGTACCATCATGGCAGAAAAAAGAGGTAGTGTAGCCGGCGACCATCAGGAACATCAGGTCAAGTTCTATGGGCTTTCGACGTGCATTTGGTGCCGCAAAACGCGCCAGTTCCTCGAAGACGAGAGCGTCGCCTTCGACTTTGTCTACGTCGATCTGTTAGAGGGCGACGAGCGCGAAACGGTGAAAGACGAGATCCGGGAGTGGAACCCGCGTGTCTCCTTCCCCACCATCGTCATCGATGGCGCACAATGTGTCGTCGGCTTCAAAACCGATGAACTGAAGCGGGTGCTGGGATTATGAGTGAAAGCATCACACCAGAACAGATTGAAAAGCTGTACAAACGGCTGGACCGGGACGCACGGGCCGGAGGCTACAACCTCAATCCCGACAAATCGTTTACGCTGGGCCTCGTAGAGAGTCTGCTCATCAACGAGGCGCGCTACGGGTACTGGGCCTGTCCCTGCCGTCTGGCGGATGGCGTCCGCGAGAAAGACCTCGACATCATCTGCCCGTGCGACTACCGCGATCCCGACCTCGATGAATACGGCGCGTGCTTCTGCGCTCTCTACGTCTCCGACGCGGTGCGCGATGGTGAGCAAGCATTGGAACCTGTTCCTGAGCGGCGTCCGCCCGGCGGGCCGACCGCGTCCGCCGAGGAGGACCACGACGAGGAACTGGTCGGCTTCACGCGCAGCGGGATACCGGTATGGCGCTGCAAGGTTTGTGGCTACCTCTGCGCGCGCCCGCAACCACCGCTCAAGTGCCCCATCTGCAAGGCGGACAAGGATCGCTTCGAGCGATTCGCCTGATTGTCACCGGCACAATTTTCTTTTGTCAGCAGATTTAGCGGATTAAGCAGATTTTCTGATCATTTGCGTATCTAATCCACTAAATCTGCTTAATCTGCTGACGAGAAATGGATTACATCACGCAAGGAGCAACGAACTATGACCACCCCATTCACCGTCAAAAT
>JBJYXQ010000204.1:2688-6435 GCA_046260035.1 Anaerolineae bacterium | reverse complement strand
GTGCTCTGGCATTTGCAAGTTGTCGTTCGAGTTCTTTGATTTGCTCACGTTTAGATAGTGGTGTGTTCATTTCCGTTTTCCTTGCGGATCAGAATTCCCCTGCGTGATCAACGACATTCAATCACTGTCCTTATCGAAGATAGGCATCGGTGTAAATGACTTTGTTGAGCAATATTTGTACAGTTTTCCACACCTCGGCCTGCTTTGGATCACTCATATCGACGTCCTCAGGCTGCAGTGTATCCATAGCTTGGACGCGATCATGAAGAGTAAGCAACAAGCGATTCAGCGGTGTAGACTCATCACGTTCCTCAACAATTCGGATGAAGTTTCTGAGTTCCTCATCCAGTGGGTTAGCAATGACCATATCAATGCCGGCTCCCATAAGCATCACTATATAGACGCGGTCGATCAACGGACGCATCTCCCTCGGCACCGCGTTGGAGACGTTGGAAAGCCCGCCGTTGGTCAATGGAGGTGGATCCCAGGCGAACTTTAATGTACGCACAGCTTCGAGGAATTCAGGACAATATTCCTGACATCCTGAAACGGTGAGAACGAGCGGATCAATGATGAGGTCGGTGATGGGGAAGTCTATCTCAAGCATTTTGGGGATCAGCTTTTCCAATGCCAGCGTCACGCGCTCGTCGGCGCTGACCGGGATCAGCCCCTCCGCCATCGTTAACCCAATCAGCCGGGCATTGTACTTCTTGGCAATGAGCGGTACTGTCTCCAGCCTTTCAACTTTGCAGTCGGTGGAATTGATGATGGGCTGTGCTTTTGTGACTGTTTCACACGCGGCCTCGATAGCCATAAGGTTAGTCGTATCAAGACTGAGTGGTAAATCGGTCACTTTTTCGGCCTCTTCGACCAACCAGGGAAGCACTTCATGCCCGCGCTTCTTGTTTGGCCCGATATTTAACTCGATGGCATCCGCTCCGGCTTCGACCATTTGGGCGATGAGATTACGGAAGAATGCGCCGTCCTTGTCTCTGATGGCATCCTTTACCCTCGGCGAGATAATGTGAATATTTTCAGCGATAATGTACATTACATACCTCCCATGCGATTCATTAGTGAACGACTTTCAACTGTAGAATGTGGCGGCAGTAAGCCGTCACATTTTGTGTCCATTTGCGAAAATCTTGTCCGCGATCTGGTAGACAGCTTTAACAACTTGTGTGTCGTGGGGGAGTTGTACCAAAGGTCGTCCCATAAACTCAAACTCGGCCATCACCGGGTCGTTGGGGATGGTTCCGATCAACGTCACATCAAGCTTTGCCAGCGCATCGTTGAAGACCGTCGGCAGTTGATCCATCACGCGGTTGACGATCAAATACAATTTCCCGATGTTCACATCCAGGCCCGGAACCATCTCAACGATGCGCTGCGCAGCGATCAGACCACGTTGCGACAGATCCGTCACCAACAACAAGTAGTCCACATCGCGGGTTGTCCGCCGGCTGATGTGCTCCATCCCCGCTTCGTTGTCCATCACAACGTAGTCGTAGTTGTTGCCCATACGATCCATAATCACACGCATCATCTGGTTAGCCGCGCAATAACAACCGGGACCTTCTGGACGTCCCATCGCCAGGAGGTCCACGCTGTCACTTTCGACAACGGCCATTTGAATCTGATAGTCCAGGTAATCCTGCTTGCTCATCCCACCAGGCATTGAGCCAGCCAGGGCAGAACTGGTCTGTACTTGATCCAACATATCCTCACGGATATCGCCGATAGTCTCTTCTACTTCCATGCCCAACACATAGTTCAGGTTGCTGGACGGGTCCGCATCAATGGCCAGAATTGACCCGTGCTTTCGTTCACTCAAATAACGGATCAACAAACCTGCTACGGTCGTTTTTCCTGTCCCGCCTTTGCCTGCCACTGCAATCGTCGTCGTCATTTCGAATCCTTCAACTCCTTCATCACAGTTGGGAACTGCGCCTCGTCGGTGTGTGGGAGAAAGAGCGCTGCGTTGAATTCCTCAAAAAAGCTGTTGTCCGCCGAAAGCTCCAGATATGTCATTCGGTTTGCTAGATCGGCGACTTGCTCACGCGCCTCTCGTGAGAGCAGCGCCAGATATGTGCCGCGCACCGATGTATTCCCCAGATATTGAAAGTTATCCCAAGGCGCATCAGGCAATAGCCCAATTTGGATAGCTTTTTCGATGTTAATATATTGCCCGAAAGCGCCACCGATGAGTACCTGTCCGACATCGGCAATGGTTAAACCAACGCTTTTGGCCAGGACGGAAAAGCCCGCGTAAATAGCCGCTTTGGCGCGCAATAGATTATTAATATCTACGTCGGTGATGACAATATCCTGTCCGGTTGCCGTCTCTGCGGCCCAGGCAACCACATATTCTCCCCCATGAGAGCCATTCCGCACGCGGTCGGTCGGCAAATTCACATGGATGTTACCGCTCTTATCAATGATACCTGTTGTGAACAACTCGGCCATCAGACCGATTAAGCCACTGCCACAAATCCCACGCGGCTTTTCCCCTTCTGCTCCGATGATGCGCAGGGTCGGCGTGTAGGTCTCGGAGCTAATCCACACTTCCTCGATAGCCCCTTGGGTGGCGCGCATTCCATGAACGACGCCGGCGCCCTCGAAAGCTGGTCCGGCTGAACACGCACACGCAATCAGCCACGTACAGTCCCCGAACACAATTTCGCCGTTGGTCCCCACGTCAATGAACAGGGAAAGCTTCTCGCTGCGGCACATTTCCGAACTTAGCACCCCGGCGGTGATGTCCGCCCCGACATAACTGGCAATACCCGGCAAGCAATCCACCGAAGCATTAGGGCAGATATTCAGCCCTAACTCATACGCACGGAGGGTGGGAATGTGATTGATCGTGGTGACAAAGGGCATCAACCGAATGGACTCGGGTTGCAAGCCCGCGAACAGGTGTAGCATCGTGCTGTTCCCTGCTACCGTCGCGCGGTAGATGGCATTCACAGTGATGCCGACCTGGCGCGCCACAGTTTCCAATAAACGGTTAAGGGTCCTGACTACCAGTTCCTGTAACTCGAATAACCCTTTGTCTTTGTCTTCTCCTTTTCCTTTGGATGCATAGATGATGCGCGAGATGACATCTTCGCCCCTGGCGATCTGACCATTGTAATCCGCTGCCTGGGCCATCACCTCACCACTCACCAGGTCTACTAACCAAACCACGTTGGTCGTTGTGCCTATATCGATGGCCACACCCCACAGAGAGCCCGTATATTCCCCTGGAAGGATATCCACCAGGCGCGGCGGGCCATTAGGTGCGTCCCAACGGTCCATCTCAACGACGAGTGTGACGGTCCAGTCACCCCCCCTTAATGTAGCGCCAACCTTACGTAACACGGAGAGTTCCGCTGTCAGTTCTCCGATGTCGTGTTGGCGTGCCAATTCGCGTTTCAACCTCGACCAGTCGTCGGTCTGATCTTCCAACGATGGCTCGGTCACTGTTAAAGTATATTTGCGCAGCGGTTGATCGCGCAAATAGTTGAAGGAAAGGGGAATCGTGATGCGTTGGGCGGTTTTATCCGTTTGTAGCTTGCGCTCGATTCTCTGTGGGGGGATATAGATGGTTGCGTCACTTTGAATCGTCGCTTGACACGCCAAAGCGTATCCTGCCACCAGATCATCCGATGAAAGGCGCTGATTAGCAGGACGATACACGTCCCCTTCCTGGACGATGACTGTGCAGCGCCCACAGCGTCCTTGTCCCCCACACGGAAGTCCTAA
>JBJYXQ010000204.1:0-2588 GCA_046260035.1 Anaerolineae bacterium | reverse complement strand
GGCCCAACGAGAATCTTCCAGCCGGGCAGCTCCTCTTCGATCTCTCCCAACAGAATCGCAACGTGACCAGGGATAACCAGCTTCTTGTGGTTCAGCTTGTCCGAAATTCCACTACCTTTGACCGCTTTGCCGATACGCTCCGCGTCAAACTTGCCCGCTGCCCACGCCGTCAACACGCTCATCCCCTCCGCATCGGCGACCAGCAGCCATCCGGGGATGCCGCTCCCTGAGATCTCGTTAGCCACGGCGAAGTAGGTGATGCTGAAGTTGGTGGTGATGTACAATGGTGAATCCGCGTTTGGCTCGCCGATTTCGTAGAGGCCGGGCTGTACCTGGATGGGAGTTTGTGGGTCGGTGTAGATGTTTTCACGCAACGCCAATAGGGGATAGACCGTCGTAGGATTGAATTTGTCCAGCACGACAAACCCACCGTATTTGGCAATGGCCTGGGTGGCGGCCATTGCCGCCATCACTTCATCATCAGCACACTCAGCGGGAAAGTTGATCATAGGGTAGCCTAATGCGCGGAAGTTTTTCTTCAGCGCGAGGCGACGAATTTGTGTCTGTTTCGCCAGCGAATTCGACAAATCGCGCGTGCCATGGTCGAGAACGATGTCCTCCACACCCTTTCCCTTGATCTTCTCGGTCAAATCGGCCAACATGTCCAGGTATTCTTCCCGGATAGCCATCGGCGCTTTGTATTGCTTGGCGAGTGCTGCGAAAGCCTCCCACGTCTCGGCCGTTGCACCGTAGATCAAAGGGATAATCCCAGTCCCGTCTAGTGCTTTAAGCCCCGCTGCCATCACATCTGCCTTATCGGCTATCAGGATCAAGGGCAACTTGGCGACCGCCATCACCGTTTTGATCGCTTCGGCAAACGCCGCCCCGTCGCCGGTTGCTTCAAGGGCAAGACCGTCAACTCGCAATTCTAACCCTACATACTCCACCACATAGTTGGCGACCTCCGTTGCCTGGGCCTTGAGTTGCTCAACAGGCGTGTCGTCATACAGGCGGATAAAGAGGCCCGGTTTGTTGAAGAACCGTTTCTCGTGGCGGAACATCACCGTTTCGTTTCCCACTTTGATCTCGCGCCCATCCGCCTTGAGCGTAACCAGGTGGATAGGCGGCTGTGAGGCAGCCTCCAACTTCGCCCTGGATTCTTCCGAGACATAGGGACACGCCGAAAGCTCAGCCTGTTTGGCTGCCAGCTTCATCGCGAACGCCAGGCACGTGGGAAAACCACATTCCTTGCAGTTGGTGCCCGGCAACAATTTGTAGATTTGGATTCCTGAAAGCGCCATAGTTTTCTCCTCTTTAACCCCGCGCCGCCATAAGCTGCGCAATCATCGCCCGGACACGCCGCACCGTTTCGGGGTGGCGCAACACCAGCAAATTTGCCGCCGACTCGATGAGCGCCGACGCGGTCAAGGTCTCCCAGTTGATCGAACGTTCTTCCCAATTGCCCCACGCTTTGGGAACCCCTTCACCTACCCGGCTTTCCTTTTGCCGCCACGTTTCTGCGCCTACCGTGACAATCATCGGCAATTGCGTCATCTTGTCGCCGGTGAGGGCCGCGTTCCGCAGCCGTTCCATTACCGAGTACCCATATTCCATCCCGTAGCCGATTGCCGCGCACGTTGGATCCATCAGGATGCGATCCAACGGCAGGCCCATATCACTGACCAGGATGTTGAGCTGCTTGGCAAGGTTGACATCCATTGCTGTGCTGGTGATGACCAGCTGATCGTTCGCCAGCGCAGCCGCGACGATGGTGCGGTAATTTTTGTCCTCGCACAAACCGAGGACAACACGCTCGCCTTTGGCCTCCTCGGCAACGGCCACCAGAAGATCGTTATCCAGTTCAACCTGTCCGGGGCCATAGATGATGAGGGGAAGGCCGGTGGCCTGAAGGACTTTACGTACTGTAGCGCGCGCGTTCGCTGCCGTGTTTGGACTGCTATCGGCTTGGGTGGCGCTCAAGCGCAGCAAAAGTGCTTCCGCTCCCTTGGCTTCGGCGGCTTTTGCCCACGCCGCCGGGTCATCCATCACATCGCCCCAGGCCTTGAGTAACAGCGGCGACCAATCGGTGGGCTTTTTGTCCACGATTTCGATAGCGATAGCCGGGGGATGCGGCATTGCACCTTCGTAAAACTGATAAGGTAATGTGGTCTCCCCTCCGATCGTGAGCGCGTGTGTGCGCGTTCCTCCTTGTTCCACCGTCGCCCCTAAGGTGATCTCCAACACCTTGCCCGTCCATTTCTCTTTCTGAAGTTGGAAGCCCGATGTGGGATCTTTGATCCAAGGCGCGCCTACCGGTTGCGGCCATGCCTTCTTGGGCGCTGCTTTGACCGGCTCCGGCGGTGCTGCTTTAACCGGTTCTGGTTCCGGTGCTGCCGGAGCGGCAACGACTGGCTCTGGTTCTGCAACCGCGGGTTGCGGCTTTTCGACAACTACAGGCTCCGGTGCCGGTGCTTGTGGGGCGGGCGCTGCCGGAGCGGCAGCCGGGGTCGGTGCAGGTGCAGGTGTCGGAATCAAAGCTGCTCCATCGCCGCCAAGCTCGCGCAGAGCAGCGACCAGAGCGTTTTGCA
>JBJYXQ010000203.1:4412-6431 GCA_046260035.1 Anaerolineae bacterium | reverse complement strand
ACTGCAGCCTGGCAGCGCTTTGTCATCGAAGAGCAAATTCCGCTGCTTGTGGAGCATGGCATTCAAGGGCTGTTTCTCGATACCCTTGACGTCGATGCGCGATTTGCCGAGACCTGGCCCGGCGTGATGCAGTTGCTGCGCCGTATTCGTTGGGAACATCCTGATCTGGCCCTCCTGGCAAATCGTGGATTCTCGATACTGGAAGCGGTCGCTGAGACGGTGGATGGCGTGGTCTTTGAATCCTTCAGCACCTATTACGATGACGGGGACTACGCAGCCTGGACAGAGCGCGATTTGCAGTGGACGGAGCAAATGGCCGCCCGCTTGCAGGAGGTTATGGGAACGCGTCCTGTTTTGACGATCGACTACGCCGCGCCCGGCGATGAGGCTATGCGGCTGTATGCGGAACGCCGCGCCCAGGATTACGGCTTTGCACCGTTTGTCGGCGTTGGGCATCTAGATACGTTGTCCTAATGCCGGGCATACACTGCACGCCATCCATCGAGGGTGTCTGTCAGGATGCGGTATTGGATTCGATCGCTTTGTCCAATTTCTGAATCAAGGGCAACAACGCCCCGAGGGTTTTGATGGTGTACTGGGGTACTTCGGAGGCGTCCGCGGGTGTCTTGGACCGGCGTGGCGCCCAATCCAACCATACGCTGATCAATCCCAGGGCGTTCGCGCCTTTGACGTCGCGGGCTAGGTTGTTGCCGACCATAACCACGCGCCCGTAGTCTTTGCGGCGAATACCGAGTTGGTCCAATGCGTGGATAAAGATGCGTGAATCCGGTTTTTCGACGCCCACCTCTGCAGAAATCGCGAAGGCGTCAAAGGCGTTATAGAGGTCGTGCTGGGTAAGGATATTGGTGAAGGTCGCTGTTGGTCCGTCAGCGACCAGCGCCAGCGTATATCCAAGGCATTTCAGCTCGCGGATGACTTCTGCCGCGCTGGGGATCAGGTCGGCATGCAGTGTCGCGCCGTGGGCATCTTTGACTTCGCTGCCTTCGTCGGCCAGCGTATCGCCACAGTCAAAGCAGATGGCGAGTAGTTGATGTTGAGCGCCGATGTCCACGATCGCTATCCTTCCAGCGCCTTCGCGATCACGCGGGCCAGCGTTTCCAGGTTTGGCGGTTTGAGGATCCAATCCACTTTCAGGTTTGCCCAGTCTTTCTTGAGCGGGTGGCCCGTGAGCAAAACGACGGGTGTGTTGAGGCCGCGTTGCTGCATGGCTTCGATCAGACCGATCCCGCCCATTCCCGGCATAACCACGTCGCTGAGGACCAACGCGATCTCTTCTGGGCGTTCTTCCAGTATTGTCAATGCTTGCTGGCCATTTTCGGCGACTTGTACGCGGTAGTCGAGCGCAACAAGGCTGTCTGCCACTGCTTGGCGAGTTATGGAACTGTCTTCGACGACGAGGATGGTCTGCCCCTGTCCTGGGGGAAGTTCCTCGACCCCGGTATCGGGCTTTTCTGGTGCCGTCACCATCACTGCCGGCAGATAGATGATGAAGGTCGCGCCTGCACCTTCCTGGGCTTCAACGCGGATTTGCCCATCGTGCATACCCACGATGCCATAAACCTGGGCCAGACCCAGACCCGTGCCCGCGCCGGGCTCCTTGGTCGTGTAGAACGGATCGAAGATGTGCGGCAGTACATCGGCAGGGATGCCTGCGCCGGTATCGGACACGGTGAGTTTGATCCATTCTCCGGCCCCGATCCCATGGATCGAATTGGCGTCTACAGCTACATCTGCATCTGTGTCTTCGACGTGGAGAGGCGCTAGATCGAAGCACAACATTCCCCCGTTCGGCATAGCGTCCCGCGCGTTGACGGCGAGGTTCATCAGGATTTGCTGCATTGCTGTGGGTGAGCCATTGAGCACATAGCTTGCGCGGGGATCGGAGTCGTAGTCGAGCGTGATGGTGATGTTTTCCGGCAAAGTGCGTTCTAGAAGTTTGACTTCTTCTTTCAGGAGTGGCAGCAGATCAAACGGCCGCCGTTCCAGGATCGCGCGGCG
>JBJYXQ010000203.1:0-4312 GCA_046260035.1 Anaerolineae bacterium | reverse complement strand
GTTACGTCGCGGATGACGAGGACCCAGCCCTCGGCCTTCTCGCCGCTTTTGATCGGACGTGCGAGGGCCTGAAAGCTGCGCGTGCCCAGTTCCAGTTCGTGCCATAACCCGCGCGGCGGCGAGGCCAGCAACTCCGTCAGTGGACGATCTGCCAAATGCGTGAGTACATCGCCTATGTTGGCACCAGCCAGTGCGTTCAGGTCCTGTCGCCCCAGGCGGTTTGCCGAGAGCACGCGCCCCTCTTCGTCGAGCAACATCACGCCTTCCGGTACGGTATCCATCACCTGTTGCACCTGGCGCGCCTGTTCCTGGACGCGAACCAGCAGACGTTCGCGTTCCTGTTCGGCTTTGCGCCTTTCTCCCAAACGCTGCCGAGACAGTGCCAGCGCATTGTAGAGATTGCGCAAAGCAATGTCGGACGTGACCACGAGCAGGAACAAGCTGAAACAGAAGTTGATCCATCCAGCAATGGGGGGTACAGGGAACAGTTGTGGCAAGGGGTACCCTAATGGCTCGCTGAGCACCATTGCTAATCCTGCCAGGCCGCTGATCAAAGCTGTGATAATCATCGCACGCGAACCCAGGAGCAGCCCGCTGATGATCGTTAAGGCAAGGTAGTGCACGGCGTCAATGCTATTCATGCCCCCGGCAAATACCACCAATCCAGTGACGACGAGCCAGATACCCGCCAAGACCAGAACACTGCCGCTGCGTACATGGCCTCGGTACATCAATACCCGCGAAACCGCCAGCACAATCGCCATCCCAGCGACCACTATGAGACTGCCTAATTTCTCGGCGAAGACAAATACTGAGGCGAAGCCAGCCAGTATTGTGACGATGATGAGGGCTAATTGCAGCGCGTTGAGCACGCTGGCAGCCCGGCTTTTTTCCTCGTCGTCTTCAAAAACGGGGGCGACGAGATAACGACGCAACAAAAATCGCATAGGTCTATCTCCTGTTTTCCATCACCGCTCGCTGATAGGCCTCGATGTTCGCCAATTTGTGACTGCTAACCATCTACTACCAACCACGACTCTCTGATCACACTCACTAATCCCCATTCCCTTCGAAATACACGTTATCGGCCTCGAGGGTCCGGCGCAGATCAGCGTAAGGGAGGGCGCGAGAGCCGATGTTTCTGGAGGCACAGAGCGCAGCTGCCGTTCCCGCTGCCTGTCCCTGTCCCATGCAGCAGACCGTGTTGCGGGTCGACATATGCGCCTCGTGGTCGGATGTGATGAGCATCCCAGCGGCCCAGAGGTTTTCCAGCCCGGCGACGAGCAGTGCGCGATAGGGGATGCCGTAGGTGCCGCCGTTTTTGATCTGCAGGCGCGGTGCGCTGTCGTGAAAGCCGTAGGCCAGCACATCGTCGGGAAAGTGGCGACCTTCGAGCACGTCGTCCAGTGTGATGTCGTAATCGCAGGTGATCAACCGTCCGCGCCGGATGCAGAGGGTAGGGCTGGTGCGGGCGATGAAGGCGTTTTCACAGCCGGGGATATGCTGCCGTAGCAGTTCGATAGCGCGCGCCTGGCGTTTCCGCAATTCAAGTTCCGCTTCGGCGGCGGCATCCCGGTCGGTGGGGCTGGCCGGCATTTTGACGTTCAGTTTGATGAACATGAAGTAATCGTCGTGGACGGTGGTCGTGACGAACGACATGCCGATTTTGCGCGCTTCGGCGACGAAATCGGCAGGTAGCTTGTGCGCCGCGCCGTCGGTGCGCACGATTTGATCGAGTTTACCGCTGCGCCAACCGCGCGCGTATTGGCTCACCGCGTCGTGGGTGGTGAAGAAGGCGTGGTACTGCTCTACGTCTACGCCGCCAACGCCGATGCTGTTGGCGACGGGATAATCGTTCGGCTCGGTGTAGTCCGCACCTGCACGCGCCGCGAGATCGCCGTAGCCGGTACTATCGACGAACGCCCGCGCGTAGACGGCCTCACGCCCGGCGTGCGTCTCGGTCAGCACACCCTTGATCCGCGTACCATCTACAATCGCGTCGGTGAGCAGTGTGTTGACGGCAACGTGGACGCCAGCCTCGCGTAACATTTCGAAGACGACGCGCTTGTAGATTTCCGTGTCGATGGCGGTGCAGATTGAGTCGTAATCGTAACCGACGAGCATCTCGGCGTGCCCGGTCGCGCCACCAGCCTGCGACACACGCTCGACGATCTCGAAGGGAATCCCCTTCACGACCTGGCGCTTTTCCACACCAGGGAATGCCTTCCACAGGTTGTAGAAGCTGTGCAGAGCTGTGCCGCCTTCGACAACCATGCCGCCGGGATAGCCTTTGGCTTCGATCAGCATTGTCTTTGCGCCGCGCCGCGCCGCCGCCAACGCGGCCACGACGCCAGCTGTGCCACCGCCGGCAATTATCACGTCACATGCTCGCGCGGGCAATCGTTTGGCGGGTTCTTCATAGTAATCCATATTGCTCCTTTACCCTCTTATAAAAACTCGGCACGCACCTCTCGCGCAATAGCGAGCCAACGGTCGAACCGCTCCGGGTGGTGCTCGCAGGTATGCGTATCCTTGAGCACCATCTCCATCACACAACCGTGTTCCTGCGTCACTTCAACGGCATGACGGATGTACGCGCGAATACGATCTTCATCAAATTGGCCGACGAGATGCGCAGGATTGGGCTTCCATGAGAAAATATAATCCCCTTTGAGCTGCGGTGCACACTTGTCGACGTCCGCAAACGGTGAAATGGAGATGCGCCGGATGTGCGGGATGGTGAAGACGTCGTCCAGCTTGCGGGTGAGGTCTTCACAGCAGCCGTAGCCTGTCAGCCCGAAGGGAGCGAGCAGTTGCTTCTCGTATTGTAAAATGAACTCGGCGTGCATCTTGGGCGACACGCCCGCCATCTCCTGCGCTTCCGCGCTGGCCCATAGATCGCAGGGACGTACACGCGTAGGATCAAAGTCTGGGGCGGGCAATTCGTCGGTGTAACCGTTGCCGCCGGAATTCTGGTAGGTGGCGTCGTTGTTGAGCGAGAGCAGATTCTGGTCGATGTACTGTTGCAAGACGCGCTGCTGTCCTTCGGTGAGGAAGGCCATCGCATCATGGACCCAGCCGGGATTGAGCGCCATGTCGGTCATCACTTCTTCCAGGCCACGCCAGCCGGTATATTCGGCCATCAGGTGGTAGGAGATGTGCGCCACGCCCTTGAGCTGTACGTCGAGGATGTCGCCAAAGAGATCCTGCGCCTCGCTGAGCGCCCGCTGCGTGGCGGCTTCGTCGTAGTCGATTTCTGGGAAGCGCAGCTTCTTCATATCGGCAGGCGTGTGGATCACCGGATCGAAATGCCACGCCCCGCGCGCTTCGGGGCTGGGGATGTGCCGCGCTTCCAGCCCCCAGCCAGAGTTGTGAATGACCTTGTTGACCACCCACGTTTTCTCGATGACGGTGTCATCCTGGAAGTGTTCGTGATAATAAATACGGCTGCGCAATTGCCACTCGATGCGTCGGGCGACATCATCCTCGCAGACCAGGTCTTTGTCGGTGAGGATCTCTTCCCACGCGCCTTCGGGGAAGACCAGGATCATCGGGCGCGTGGTATTGAGGCTGTTGTGCTGCTTCCACAGCGCGCGCCGTTCCGCCTGAATGGGCAGTGTGCTGATCTCGGCTACCCGGCGTGCTAAATCACGTAACGTTGTTCGGTCAGTCCCAGTGATCATCGTATCCCTTGAGGCGTAGTCAGATAGTCGTTAGTCGCATCGTCGTTGGTCACGGAGTCTTTGGCCGAGAGACTTTGGACTACTTGACTATCTGATTATCTTGTGAGGATATCGATCAACGCACTGATCGCAATAGCACCAGCGCCGACAACACCGGCTTTGAGGGCATAGGCCGTGCGTTTGTCCAGCCCCTTTCGCCCGTCCTTGACGATCGTTCCTGCGACCTGCAGGTCCATCCCGGCAGTCAGTGGATTATCGAAGTAACCCCGACTGGTGTTCAACATTGCCAGGACGGCAGGCATAGCCGTAACCATGGCCAATATCCCTGCCCAAAACATCCGCTCGCTCCACGCGGATCCGGTACAGCGCGTGCCGAACAGGCACGAGACGCTGACGACGATGAAGAGACCCAGATCGACGAGCAAGACCATGCCGAGAAAACGGCCGATACTTATTAGAACCTTCTTTACCTTTTCCACAGATATACCTCCGTAGTTTCTTTGCCCGAGCAATTAGTATCATTATATAACTAGAGAGCTAGAGTACCAAGCGCCATCACTCGTGCTATAATGACTTCAACCCCGAAACTATTGTGGCCATTTGACGTACTTTATACTGTTGCGGATTGC
>JBJYXQ010000202.1:2709-3811 GCA_046260035.1 Anaerolineae bacterium | reverse complement strand
TGAGGATGTTCTGATTCCAATATAAGCGCGCCGATGATGTGGTTTTGAAATGGCAGTGGGATCGATAGATAGGCGCGCGTCCCGTTTGCATACAGGGCCTTTTGCAGCGGTGAACGTGCGGTGGCTGTAGTAAGATTGGGGATGTGATGGTAACGGGAGAATTGCTCGATCGTCGTTGAGGTTATCTGTTCGTCTATTCCGGAGCGGGTGCTCAAATTCCCCATAGTTTCTATGGCGAGAACTTGTAGAGTCGCATTATCACCATATTCCAGCACGGTGACCCGTTGGCAGTCTACGGCTTGCCGCAAACGCGTTGCTGTGATGCCGGCGATGGATTCCGGGCTGGAGGCGCCGAGAATCGCCATATCTAACTCGCGCAAGAGTTGAATTTGTGCCTCGGTGCGTTGGCGTTCGGCGATTTCGCGTTCTAGCCGTGAATTTTGCGCTTGTAGTTGTTGCTGCACCTCGTGCAGTCTAAGATGCGTAGCAATCCGTGCCAGCACTTCCCCGGACTGAAATGGTTTGGTGATGTAGTCTACCCCTCCGGCCTTGAACGCGGACACTTTATCTTGGAGTGTATTCGCGGCGCTGAGAAAGATGATGGGGATGTCGCATGTCTTAGGATCGGCCTTAAGTTGCGCGCAGGTCTCGTAGCCATCCATTTCTGGCATCATCACATCCAGCAAAATCAGTGAAGGGGGTTCTTGGCGTGCCAATTCGAGCGCCTGAAGACCGCTGTTGGCTGCACGTACCCTGTAGTTGCGCATTGTCAACACTTGCATCAGTGTATGCAAGTTTACTGGTGTGTCATCAACAATCAAGATCGTAGCTAAGTTGGTTTCAGTGTCCATAATTTCCTTCATAAACGCTCAACAGGTGAAGGCCCTTACCGGATGATGTGGCTTAGAATTACATCGGGTTCTGTGGTGTGTATGATTGCTTTGAGATTGGACAACGTCTCTTGCCCGGGTGGTAGATGTTCCCCCACTTGCGTGTAAAACTCATTGCGCATTTTCCGCGTGGGAAAGTGCGCCTTGGCCCACTCGCTCTGGTAACCTAATCCCAGAGCGCGTTGCATCGCCGTATGCCCGTAGATGAAAGC
>JBJYXQ010000202.1:0-2609 GCA_046260035.1 Anaerolineae bacterium | reverse complement strand
GGCCCAGAACGCTGCCGGGTCGGGAACGCAGCGTTGTGCAGCCTCAAGGTATGCCACGACCATATGGCGCTCGGTGGCGTTGCCCGTTGGAGTGAGGGGGAGCACATCGCGGTCGTAGTCGATGGCGACGGGATTGAGGTAGGCGTTGACGCGCGCTGCCATATCGCGGTTGCGTGCTTCGGCGCGCGCGCGTAGGCTCTCCAGAATTGTCGCCGATTCTCCGTTCAAATCCGTTGCCGTAAAGCCGATGCCCATATAGTAGAAAATCCCCGGTTCGCCTGGCGAGTTGATCTCCCGCGTAGCAAACTCCGGGATAAAGACGCGTGTCTCCATCCCTGCGCTCCCGCGCACGCCCGCAAGGTCGCATGCTGCGAGGAACTCTCCCACGCCATCCAACACATCGAAGTCGACGATGCCCATAAATTTGTAGCCGGACTTCTTCGCCAGCCATGCCAACGCAGTCGACGAGTAGCCGTAGGCATTGTACGAAAAGAAGGTGTGGCAGTGCATGTTGGCGACGTCTGCCGGTGGCACGATGTCTATCTCGCCCTGGTCAGCCAAAGCGAGCAGTTCGCGCAACGCAGCGGTGCGCTGAGTGACGTCGAAGTCATTCAGTTGTGTTTCGAGGGTTTCAAGCAGTGTATTCATCTGTCTATCCAAACGTTTTTCGCATTTTCTCACAATAATACTGTACGTTTTCCCATTTCGCATCCGGCGCGATACGGTGATCGGGGCAGGGGATGTAGCCACCGAGGTCGACCAGCGGCTTGAGACGCTCGATTTCGGCATCTACGGCAGCGTAATCGCGGCTGAAGACGACCTTGTCCATCCCGCCAACGCCGCGCAACTCGCGCCCGTACTGCTCGCGCCACGGCGCGAGGCTTGCGCGCCACGTACCCACCTCGATGGGGAACATCGTGTTGACGCCGTTCTCCAACCATACCGGCACGAGCTTGGTTACGTCGCCATCGCTGTCGAGGGAGACGATGTCGATGCCATAACGGTTGACCAATTCGGTGAGGCGCTTGTAGTGATGGCCCGTCATCCGGCGGAAGGTGCGCGGGCTGATGAGCGGCCCGCTCTTGAAGGAGATGTCTTCCCAGAAGTGGGCGAAGTCGAAGGGCGCCGGTCCGCCATTCGGACATACCATCTCTAACGTCGTCTGGGTGGTCTGGTAGCACAGGTCCGCGACGACGTCCACGATCTCTTGCAGCAGATCGGGATCGTCCGCCAGCATATACGACAGCCCTACAATGCCGATCCAATCACGAATGACGCCGAAGAGACTGCCGATGTGGATGCCGTAGGGGTTCGTCCACACGCCGCGCTGCAGATAGTCCAAGCCACCCCAGTCGAAGCGTACCATTTGCCCATCGCAGTTGACCCAGGCATGTGTGACGCGCTCATCGCTGTACTGCAGTCTGGGTAAATAATGTTCTTCCCACGAAGGACGATCCTTGAGCAGGTGTTCGATCTCCTGGGGGATGGAAACGGCATCGTCCTTTTGTAGGACGATAACCCCCTCATCGTTTTGGATGTGCCGTCCACCTTCGGGCAATTCGCGGATTACTTTGGTCTCGAACGCGGGGCGCAGTCGAGTAGCAGGGCCATAGCACGTACTCCAGTTGAAGTCAAAGCCGAGTTTGGCGGCGATGACCGCGTCCGTGGGATTGCCATCGCCCCACGTCTGCGCTTCTTCGACGGCGATGTGCCCTTCTACCGCCCACTTATCCAGCGTCTCCCGCCAATATCCGAAGTGCACGAGGGGCATCCGGTCGTACTCCTGGTAGTGGAGGATGGCATAGGCACGCTCGCGGTTATTCATTGTTGACCTCAACCATGGCTCGCAATACACCGTCTTTGTATCCTGCCACCAACTCGAACGCTTCAACGATGCGTTCCAGCGGGAAGTGGTGCGTTGCCAGCGGTTTGATGTCGACGATGCCTTTGCTCACCATGCGGATCGCGCGCGGATACGTGTGCTTCATCCGCCGCACCATTTTGATAGTGAGGCCTTTGCGCCGGATGGTCGAAGCGTTCATCGTCATTGTGTCGTCCGAGGGGATGCCCACAACGACGACCTTGCCACCGGGACAGGTGATGCGTGCGGCCTGATTCGGAGTTTCCGATGCGCCTGCCGCCTCAAAAGCGACGTCGACGCCGCGCCCATCTGTCGCGTCCATAATCGCCGCGACAACATCCTCCGTCTCGGGATCGAATACGGCGTCAGCGGCATAGTCTAGCGCGAATTCCCTCCGGTGTGCCAGTGGCTCGGTCATGTAGAGCGTGCCCACACCCGCGGCCCTCGCCACCGCTGCTGTCATCAGGCCGACGGGACCGGCGCCCAGGATGGCGACCGTCTGCCCGACCTTGAGGTGCGCCAGGTCGACGGTGTGGATGGCGATGCCGAGTGGCTCCAACAACGCGCCGTCGTCCGCGCTGAAGCCCTCCGGCAGCGGGAAGCAGTTCTCGGCGGGCATCACCGCGTATTCGGCGAAGACGCCATCAATCGGCGGGGTGCCGCAGAAGCGCACGTTCGGGCAGATGTTGGGATGCCCGTGCTGGCAGAACTCGCACACGCCACAGGAGATCGCCGGTTCCACGGCGAC
>JBJYXQ010000201.1:259-3771 GCA_046260035.1 Anaerolineae bacterium | reverse complement strand
GAGGCACCAACCACTCGGAGAAAAGAGAGTGGTGACGATTAGCGTGTCGACAGTGTTTCCAAGCTGGCTTTCATGGGTACTGACAAGTTAAATCATTGATTACATGGAAACTCAGGCTCGGGATGTCAGGCAACCGCCCTGCTCCATTCAGCGAACGCACTGATCCTGAGTTTCCGATAGTGCTGAGCACTGACCAGGTGCCTGCCAAGTCTGAATAAATTGCTGACAGCAGCATGAGCCGTAACAAATCGCTGTGCTCGGTTATTGGCATACCGGTCTGTGACACAAATGGCCGCAGGGATCACTTCTGGATGTGCGACAGGATAGCTGCTCCGTAGCTTATCCGTCACGATCTTGCTGGATTCGACGCCGTGTAATCGCAACAACCTCCTGAAAAACCGTTTTGCAGCTGCCTCATTCTTTTTGGACTGTAGATACACATCAACCACTTCGCCATACCCAAAGCACTTCGCAGGGCAGCCTCTGCTGATCGACTGCGCGCCAAAGATAGTGCTGCTTGCCATTGATATTCACAAATACTTCATCGATGTAGAAGGTGTCACCATATCCCTGGTGTCTTCGTTTCAAGCGGCGGGCGTACGTAGCACCGAACTTGATGCACCAGAGGCGGATTGATTCTCGAGTCACCATGATACCTCGCTAAGCCAGCAGATATTCAACATCGAGGTGGCTCAGGTTAGATCGATAGTAAAGCCAGACAGCGTAAGAAATGATTTCTGGCGGAAATCGGTGGCGCTTGTATGTGTTCATGAGCCAAGTCTAGCAATTTCAGCCGGTTAACTTTGCGATACCCAGTTGCCTGTTGCAGCTTGAAGTTGGAATTCGCCAAGAACAAGTGGTCTGCGACACCGCCCAGCCTGTGACCGTTCAGGGGACGATAACGTAATCGGGGCTAGCGGCACCAAACGCCGTGTCTCGATCCGGTTCCGGTGGATAGATCCACTGCGTATTGATTGCACGCTTCAGTTCCTTCGCTTCATTTCGCTGCAAGTGAACCTGGCGATCCCAGCCTTCCGTGTACACCGCTCCCCACGGACCGAGGTCCAGGCAGGTGACGTATTTCGGCTGGTTATACCGATGCATCGGCAAGCCGACAAGCTCTGCGGCGGCGTTGTAGCCCGAGACACGGCCGAGACTCATTGCATGCTGGCACGACATCGCAGCAATATTACCCTCGTCATCCGTTGCGGCCATGGCGACGTCGCCGGTGACAAAAACATCCTTAACTCCTGTCGCATGCAAAAAACCATCGGCATGAACACGACCAAAGCGGTCGTGTTCACCGCGGATCTGTGTAGCCAGCGGATGCGCTCGCATACCCGCCGTCCAGATGATGGTATTCGACTCGATACGCTCTCCGTTCGCAATCACTATCCCGTCTGCGTCGAGCATAGCGGCGGCGGCCGACGTCATTACTTCGACCCCGCAGTCCGCCAGCGCTTCTTCGATAATCGGGCGTGGGCCAGGGCCGAGGTCGGGACCGATCGCCTGCGCCTGTTCGAGGACCACGACTCTGATCTTTGCGCTTGCGCCGAGGGCCTCACGTAGTCGACAGGGCATCTCCAGAACCGTTTCGATGCCGGTAAAACCACCACCCGCCACCACTACGGTATTGCGCGCCGTCGTCTCGGGTTTAAGCGAGAGTGCCTTAATATGGTTATCCAGGGCGATTGCATTCGGTAGCTGATCGACATTAAAGCTGTGTTCCGCGAGTCCTGGAATGTCTGGGAGAAACAACCGGCTACCCGTCGCTAGAATAAATCGTTCATACGGTAGCGTCGAGAATTCGCCGCTATTACTCTTCACTTTGAGCTCATGAAGACTCGTATTTACCGTCTCGACCGTGCCAGCAATATGATGAACGCCCACTGCCGACAGCAGCGGCGCGATGTCCGGTGCCATTTCTTCGAACGCGCGTTCGTAGAATCGGGGGCGAATATGAAGCTTTGGCTCCGGGGAGACCACTGTAATCGCTACTTCGCCTTCCTTGCCTGCGAGCGAAACTGCCCGTGCTGCTGATAGCGCCGACCACATGCCGGCGAAACCTGATCCTGCAATGAGGATATTCTGGGGCATGATATTCTCCTGCTAATCGGGTGTGGATCTACGGAATACTGCACTTGAAACCGCATTCCATGCCCTGATCGCCCCGCTAGACAGCGGCTAAGAACGCGACAAGTCTGGTTTGTTTCGTGGGGTCATGAAACTGCATCCGGCGGACGACCCAATTTTCGGGTTAGGCTCGCGCGCCCCCGTGCCTGCCCCCGCTCTTGCAGCCACGACCGTACTCTGACGTCAAAGTCACGTGGCGCCTTTTGACCGACCGTCCGGGATAGGCTCGCTAGTGTCTCCTGCGCCAGGGTATCGCGCATGGATTTCTCCGCACGCAGCATCACGTTGTGAATTGCGCAGACGCCACCCGTCACCCAGCGCGGAGGATCGCCTTTAAACACCGCACATTGTCCGCGAATCTCTTTACAGTCAAACAGTGGCTTACTTCCCTCGATCGCATCTACGATATCCAGCATTGAAATATCTTCGGGTGACTTGGCCAATCTGTAACCGCCGCTCACTCCTGTGTTTGCGGTAACGATGCCAGCCTTTTCCAGCTTCGGAAATATTTTTGCGACAAAACTTGGGGACACGCCCTGCAGCTCCGCGAGGTCACGACTGCTTGGCTGCTCCGTGTCCACGTAGACGAGCCAGAGAAGGCAGTGGATGCCGTATTCAACGCCATTGGTAATATGTGCCATAACGCGGAGTATATTTGTCTGTGTTGGAATTGCAAGCCTGAGTTGTGAAAGTCTGATACAGACAAGTTAACTTAATTTTGATCGGAAAGTGGAAATCAGATGCAGGATATCTTTGCGGAAAAGTCTCAAACTGAAAGTGTATGGCACATGTCTAGCCGCTTGAGCCCCACATGTGTAGCGCCAGCCCATGACCTTCAGTTACCTTATCAGCACCCTTGATTGTTAACATCGATTGTTTGTACCGCCACTTTGTGGTGGTGATAGCAGACCTCCTCTGCCTCCTCGTCTCATAGGTCACGATTTGTGAAATTCGCCGTTATCTTGCGCTTATGATGGGAGTCATCCAGGCTTTATGTATAGTCGCAAGTCTGAAATTCATGTGGGATGTGAGACACCCCAAAAATTGACGTCGACTCTGAGATGAAGGGGCATAGCCTGAATCGGAAGGTACATGTCCGCTATCGATTAGAAGCGGTCGCCTACAAGAATTGCGGCTATCCTATATGGCACCTTAAACGGCCAAGGATAGAAAGATGAACTGGGATGCTATAGCAGCTGTAGGCGAACTGGTTGGTGGGCTGGCGGTGATCGTATCGTTGCTTTATCTCGCTACGCAGATTCGCATATCAAATCGTATAGCTAGGGGAGAGAGTCAACGAACTACGTACGACTTGTACGCCTATTTTTCAAAGATACTAGATGACAAAAACAGATGAATATGTGATGATGCTGGCCGGG